>CAZBIT010000538.1:0-2001 GCA_964491835.1 uncultured bacterium | reverse complement strand
AAAAAGGGGTTTCTAAAAGTGATGCTAATACGTCTAAAATGGTCATAGCAAAGGATGATTCAGTTAGAATTAAAAGGTTTAAATATGACCCTGATAAACTTTCTTTAATGCTCGATAAATCGATGAACAATCTTTATGGAACCAAAGATGCCATCGATGCCTGGAAAATGATTGTTAAGCCCACTGACGTTGTTGGTTTAAAGGTTAATTGTCTTTCGGGAAAAAGTATGTCCACTTCTGTTGACCTTGTGAACGTTGTTATTTCAAAACTCGAGAAGGCAGGAGTAAAAAAGAATAACATTATAATCTGGGATAGAATGAATATAGACCTTGAAAAAGCAGGATTTAAAATAAGGACAAATGGAAGTGATGTGAAATGTTTTGGGAATGATACTGCTGGTTTTGGAGAGGAACTTGTAATGTATGGAGAAGTTGGGAGTTTGCTTTCAAGAACTTTAACCGAGTTTTGCAGTGTTATTATTAATCTTCCATTTTTAAAAGACCATGGGATTGTTGGTGTAACTGTTTGTCTTAAGAATTTTTTTGGTGCTATTCACAATCCAAACAAGTATCATGAAAAGGTTGGCGACCCATATATTGCCGACCTTTGGATGATTCCCGAAATAAAAAATAAAACAAGACTGAATATATGTGAGGCACTGACTGTGCAGTATGAAGGTGGTCCACCTTATCAGCCACAATGGATTTGGGATTTTAATGGGATTATCGTAGGTAAAGACCCCGTTGCACTCGATTATGTTGGATGGCAGATTATAGAAAACAAAAGAAAAGAAAAAGGAATTAAGTCACTTAAAGAAGATGGAAGAGAACCACATTATATTTATACTGCAGGAGACAATAATCATAAAATCGGAACGAGTAATCCCGATAAAATAGAAATTATTAACGTTTAATTTTTTTTTAATGATATGCAGGCAAGAATAACAAGAAGAGAAGCGTTGAAAAAGACCGCACTTTTATGTTCAACATTTTTTATTGGAAATGTCAGTAATATATCTAATATTTCTCAAAAGGACTATAATGACTTTAAGGTAGAAGCAAAATATTACGACAAACTTACAAATAATAGAATAAAATGCACGCTTTGTCCAAGAGAGTGTGAAGTTGATGATTTGGAGCGGGGTTTCTGTGGGGTTAGAGAAAATATTGGTGGGATATATTATACATTGGTTCATTCAAAACCCTGCACGGTTAATATAGACCCAATTGAAAAGAAGCCGTTTTTCCATTTTCTTCCGGGCACAACTGCATTATCGTTAGCGACGGTCGGTTGTAATATGGATTGTAAATTCTGTCAAAACTGGCAGATTTCTCAAATGAGACCAGAACAGAGCGAATATTATTTCACTCCACCCGAAGAGATAGTTAACGTTGCAAAAAAGAATAATTCCGTTTCAATAGCACATACTTATTCAGAGCCGGTAGTATTTTACGAGTATATGTATGATATAGGCGTTGAATGTAAAAAGAAGTCAGTAAGAAATGTGATGGTTTCCAATGGATACATAAATCCAAAGCCAATGAGGGACTTATGTAAATATCTGGATGCGGTAAAAATTGACCTGAAAGCATTTTCTGAAAAATATTATAAAGACGTCTGCGTTGGTAAATTAAAACCAGTGCTTGATATCCTTGAAGTGTTAAAAGCAGAAGGAATGTGGTTTGAGATTGTTTACTTAGTTGTTCCTACATTAAATGATAATAAGAATGAAATATCACAAATGAGTGAATGGATAATGACGAAATTAGGACCCGATGTTCCGGTTCATTTTAGTCGATTTCAACCGCTATACAAATTAAAAAATCTGCCTCCGACACCTGTAAAGACACTTGAAATGGCAAGGGATACCGCAATGAGTAAAGGATTGAACTATGTTTACATTGGAAATGTAACCGGACATATCGGAGAGAATACCTTTTGCCCAAAATGTAAAAAAATTGTTGTAGAAAGAATTGGATATTTAATTAAGGAAATAAAAA
>CAZBIT010000537.1:0-2008 GCA_964491835.1 uncultured bacterium | reverse complement strand
CGAGAAAGTATATTGTTGTCCAGGAAATGGCGGTATCCAGCAAGAAGCGGAAGTGGTTAACTTTGATATAGAAGATTGTAAAACCATCGTAGAATTTGCTAAGGAAAATTCAATTGACTTAACTGTAGTGGGTCCAGAAACTCCTCTTGTAAATGGTATCGTCAACGTATTTAATGATTATGGTCTGAGAATATTTGGTCCAACAAAGGAAGCAGCACTGTTAGAAGGTAGTAAAGTTTTTGCAAAAGAATTTATGAAAAAACACGATATACCTACTGCGGATTTCTGGATTTTTGATAGTTCCGAAAAAGATTGCATTGAGAAAGCAAAAGAATTAATGCAAAGTAACGAGAGTGCAAGAGTTGTTAAAGTTGATGGACTTGCTGCCGGCAAGGGAGTTACAGTTTGCAAAAATATAGCAGAAGCAGAATGGACTATTGAAAGAATCGTTTTAAGAAAAGCTTTTGGAAAGTCAGGTGATAAATTCATAATCGAAAAAGTATTATCGGGTGAAGAAGTTTCAATACTTGCATTCGTTGATGGAGAAAATATAGTCCCTATGCTTTCCTCTCAAGATTATAAACAAATATATGAAAATGACAAAGGTCCAAACACTGGCGGAATGGGTGCTTACGCACCTGTCCCATTTTTAAGCGATAGGTTAAATGATGAAATTTATAATAAAATACTTTTACCAACGGTGAAAGGTTTGAAAGAGGATGGAATTATTTATAAAGGTATTCTTTATGCTGGACTTATGATAACGGAAGACGGTCTTAAAGTTCTTGAATTTAATTGCAGGTTTGGTGACCCAGAAACGCAACCTATTCTATATTTATTAAAATCTAACCTTGATGAGATTATGATGAAAACTATCGAAGGAAAATTAAAAAATGTTCGTCTTGAATGGGATAATGGGTTTTCCGCTTGTGTAGTAATCGCTGCTGATGGTTATCCTGGCTCTTATGCAAAAGGAATGAAAGTGACAGGATTAGAAGAATTGTCCAATTTAGAAAATATTAAAGTATTTCATGCTGGAACAAAACTCGAAGAAAACAAACTTTTTACTAATGGAGGCAGGGTTTTTGGTGTAACTTCATCAGGAAAAACTTTAAGAGAAGCTCTCGACAATGCTTATATGGGAGTGGAGAGAATATTTTTTGAAGGAAAATATTATAGAAAAGACATAGGATTTAGAGCATTTAAATATGAATAAATTAAGAGTTGCGGTATTTGTTTCAGGTAGTGGAACTAACCTCCAATCTATTATTGACCACTGTGAAAATCAAAAAATAGACGCAGAAGTAATTGCTGTCGTCTCAAATAAATCCTCTGCATTTGCAGTTGAAAGAGCAAAAAAACACAATATTCCTACAATTATAATTGAGAGTAAAAATTATAAAGATAGAAAAGCACATGAGTCAGAAATTATAAAGCAACTCGACCCTTTTAAGCCAGAATTAATTGCTTTTGCTGGCTATATGAGGTTGGTTACGCCTGAATTTATTAGGTATTACTATAATAAAGAGAAAAACTTTCCTGGGATAATGAACATTCACCCCGCTTTACTACCAAGTTTTCCCGGAACGGATGGATATGGAGATGCTTTCAGGTATGGAGTAAAATATTCTGGAATTACTATTCATTTTATAGATGAAGGGGTCGATACAGGACCCATAATTTTACAACAGTCATTTCCAAGATACGATACCGATTCGTTAGAAGAATTCAGAAAAAGAGGGTTAAGAATTGAACATAAACTTTATCCTCAAGCAATCCAGTTATATGCTCATAATAAATTAATTATTGAAGGAAAATACATCAAAATATTAAAGTAAATTGGATTTTACAAAACTCATAAATAGAAATTAGATAAAAGAGGTTGATGTTAGCGAAAGTGAATCCCGTCCCGCTTAGCGGGACGGGACTTTACCGGCGGAAAAAGTTCAAGATTGACAAGGTGTTCTTCGAACATGGGAATTTACTTGGAAACTCACTAAAAATGATA
>CAZBIT010000536.1:0-2013 GCA_964491835.1 uncultured bacterium | reverse complement strand
ATAGCATCTTTATACGTTTGTGGAAAAAAGTAGCGTTTGAAGTAGGTATGTCCCAGTGTTGTTGTGTTTGGCACATAAACATAAGCGACGCGACCGCCTGTTAATTCATCAACTTTTTTAATATTGCTTTCCACCCAGTCACGATTACGCAATGCACTTTCATCCCTTATCGGAACTACTTTGATTGTTCGAGCTCCTTTGGAATTTGGATTTGGACCAACCATAATCTCTACAATCTTTCCAGAGGTATTCTCAAATAAACTGTATAAATTCATATCTGAAAAAAGTTCTTTTCCATTTACTGCAAGAAGATATTCTCCTTCCTTTACGTCTATACCGGGTTCTTTCAATGGAGAACGGAGTTCAGGATTCCAGTTTAACCCACCATAAACTTTCTTGAACCTGTATCGTCCATTTTCAATAAAATAGTCAGCACCAAGCAACCCACCTGGAACTCCTTTCGGTTCTTTATACGTATCTCCGCCTCCAACGCTATGATGACCAACTGCTAACTCACTGCACATCCACTGAATTACACGGTTTAAATCGTTGCGACATGCTAAATGAGGAAGGAAGACACTATATTTCTCACGCATAGCTTTCCAATTGACACCATGCATATTTGGGTCATAGAAATAATCTCTGTTAATTCGCCATGCTTCATTGAAAATCTGATTCCATTCGGTTTTGGGGTCTATAAGGATTTCAATAGCATCAGTATTAAGTTTTCCCTTATCGGATTCAATTTTGTCAGATAATTGAGTAATTCGCCAGGAATCTTCTGAATAATAGAGAATTTTCTTTTTATTAAACGAAATTTGGTATTCATTAATTTCGGAAATTATCACTTCATCTTTGCGTTTGTTAAGGTCGTATTTATGAAGTTTAGTCCCTTTCGTATTGGGACCCCCAGCTATAGGAGATGCCTCCAGATAGTAAATATTGCCTTCATCTCCTGCTTGAAGGCTAAAGTAGTTACCTGCCGGGATAGGAAGAGAAATAATACGACAGTTTAAACCATCAAATTCAATTGAAAAGGGCTCTTCGGTCTTGTTTTTTTCTTCTTTTTCTGGTTTCTCCTTTTTCTCGATGCCTTCCTCTTCATCGCTTTCTTTGGCAATCGGTGAGGAGATGTCTTTTCTCAAAGTAGCCAGATAAATTGCACGTGTCATACGCAAATCTTCATTGGACATATCAAACCAATGCTTGATTGGTCCTGCATCGGTTGATGCAAAAAAATAAATATATTTACCACTTTTATCAAACACAGGGTCACTCACATCACTCAAACCATCTGTAATGGGATAAGATTCGTTTTTATCAAGAGAATACACGTATACCTTTTGGATATAAGCCGCTGTATTCAGGGTATAACCAATCCATTTTGAATCAGGAGACCATATTCCACGAATATCACCAAATGCCCCGGGAGAATATAGATACTCCGATGCAATTTTTTTTATTATCCCTGTGTTGACGTCAATCCAGTAAAGTGATCTGGCATTATCTGTGAATGAAATTTTTTTGCTATCAGGAGACCAAACAGGTCCAGCATAGAATCCTGAACCATTTAATTTGAATCTTTTTATTTCTCTCTTACCATCCTGCTCTCTGATATGAAGTTCATACTCACCGGATTCATCGGAAAAATAGGCAATGAATTTACCATCAGGAGACCATATCGGAGACCTCTCATTGGCACCGGTTGTATTCGTCAGGTTGCGTGGATCTCCCTTCTCAGCAGGAACAGTGATTATTTCACCTCGGAACTCAAAAACTGCTCTGGCACCTGAAGGGGAAATCGAAGCATCCCGAATATATTTAGTTCCCTTAACATATCGCGGACGCAGTTCCAAAAGGTCAGCTGAAACACCGATTGTTAACTTCTTAATTTGATTGTCCTTGAGATTGAAAATATGAAGATGTCCTGCCTGCTCATAGATGATTTTGTCTTCCCCTGCAGAAGCGTATAGAATTGGAAAATCAGTGTAGCGGGTAAGTTGTTTTATCTCT
>CAZBIT010000535.1:0-2013 GCA_964491835.1 uncultured bacterium | reverse complement strand
CATTTTGAATATTAACTTGACTTTTTCTGAATCAGAACATAATTTAAATTTGTTGGAAAAATTTTAGTTTGAAGTTTGTCTATATCGTTTTTGGCTCAATTTATTCGATTTTCATTAAGTCGAGACAAAAGTTTATAGTATTGAATGCTAAAATTCTATCTCTTGGTAATGACATAAAAGAAGATTTAGTCATTATGGAATCGACCTAAAAGATAATATAGAGGACCGACGATAAAAAAAAGACTTAATAATGTGTATCAGTTTAAGATTATCTTAATGGGTATTGAACCGCCGATTTGGAGGCGAATTGAAATACCAGAAACTTATACTTTCTGGGATTTACACATTGCAATACAAGATGTAATGGGGTGGCTTGATTATCACCTTCATCAATTTGAAATAGTTGATCCTATTGTCTTTGGAATATCAATAATATGAATTCAAGATGACGAATATAAATATGACGATATGAAAACTCTACCAGGAAGGAAACATAAAATTGATAAATGGTTCTCAATGGAAAATAGAAAAGCAAAATATACATATGATTTTGGAGATGATTGGGAAGATTCCGTAGAATTGGAAAAGATTCTGCTTCGGGATAAAAATATTGATTATCCAGTCTGTGTCGGAGGAGAACGAGCATGTCCACCAGAAAACTGTGGTTCAATTCCTGATTATGAGCGATTGTGTAGGATAATGAATGATAAGGAATCTGAAGAAATGGTTACATGGGTTGGTAAAATATATAACCCAGAACATTTTGATTTGAAAGAAGTTTGTTTTGGTGATCCTGATGAGCGGTTTAAAATGGCATTTTTTAAAAGAAAATTATTTAAAAATTAAATTTGTAGGGAGGAATAATGAAATTTTTGAAAAAGATAAGCAGAAGAAATTTTTTTAAAAAAATAACAGAAGGAACTTTTTTTGCGGGCTCAGTTCTCTTTGGATTTGGGAAAGATACCAGCGTAAAGAATTTTTTTGTAAATAGACTTCAGAAGAAAGATAAGGTTAGTATAAAGAGTTATCGCAATCTTGGTGATACGGGATTTAAAGTTTCTGACATAAGTTTCGGAGCAGGTCATATTACTGATGGAGCGGTGGTGAGATATGCAATTGACTGCGGAGTTAATTATATTGATACTGCTCCTACTTATGGACAGTCAGAGAGATTAATTGGCGAGATGTTGAAGGAAAAGAGAAAAGATGTATTTATAGCAACAAAGTATAATATGAGGGTGTGGCGGGCTAAAAGTCCGGAAGAACTCAAAAATAATCTGAGAGAATCATTGGAAAATAGTCTGAAAGACTTGAGAACCGATTATGTGGATGCCATCCTTATACACTCTGCTTCGGAAAGAAATGTGGAAAGTGATGAGATGCACGAGGTTTTTGAAAAGGCAAAAATGGAGGGGAAGGTAAAATATTCAGGTGTCAGCGTTCATTCTCCCGAACTTGGTAAAGTTGTCAAACAATTTTTTGAGGATGATTCGATGAAAATCCTTACACCTGTTTATAATTATTTAAATAATAAGGATGTTTATGAGGATATAAAAAGTTTAGCAGAAAAAGGAAAAGCGATAGTTGCAATGAAGACAAGGATGGGGGCTTATCTTGAAAGACTTCCCGGATGGGATAAACAACCCCTTGGCGACGATTTTGAGAGTCTTCCAATCGACCAAAAATTGAACAGAATGATAAGATTTGTTGATGACGGAAATAATAGATTTACTGTGGATTTTGATAGGAGTGCATATAAATGGGTTCTTTCCAATCCAAATGTCAGCACTTTAATTACCAGTTTCAGAACTTTTGATGATGTGAAATCTTTTTTACCTGCATCAGGAGAAAAATTCGGCTATTACGATAAGGAAATCCTCGATACTTACACTGCTCTTATCTGAAATGAATACTGCAGAATAGGATGTGATAAATGCCATTCATATTGCCCGAAAGGTGTACCGGTTAATGATATTCTAAGATTTCAGATATATTATGAAAATTACAGAGATA
>CAZBIT010000534.1:0-2017 GCA_964491835.1 uncultured bacterium | reverse complement strand
AGTGAACCATTGGGAACAATGTTATTAATATCTATAACCAAGAGTGCTGGTCACGAAACAAAACTGATTGATTTAAGACGTGAAGACCTTTGTAGCTGTTTTAAAAATTGGAATCCTGATGTGATTGCATACAGCACTATGACTTCAGAGACTAATATATTCAAAATGCATGATCAGCGTCTAATGAAATCGCTTAACTACAGTGGTAAAAAAATATTCAGGATTATGGGTGGTCCTCATCCTACTTATTCCCCTGAAGTGATTAATGAATTAAAACTTGACGCAATCTGTCAGGGTGAAGGCGATAGAGCTTTTCCGACAGTTTTAGAAAGAATTGAAAAAGGCGAAAATCTTGAAGGGATTCCTAACATTAGTATCACAAGCGATGGAGCCGAGAAAAAAGAACTAATTAACGATTTAGACAGTTTGCCTTTTGCTGACAGAGAGGCTATTTATGAGGTGGCTCCTTATTACAGAGTAATTGGACTTAGGTCATTTTATGCTTCAAGGGGATGTCCTTATAATTGTACTTACTGCTTTAATCACTCATTCAATAAAATGTTTAATGGATGCGGCAAAATTTTAAGAAAACGATCTGTAGAATCGTTGATTTCAGAAATCGAATACGTAATAAAAAAGTATCCGCCTGTAAAATTTATTAGATTTAATGACGATACCTTTGTACATAAAGTAGATGATTGGTTGGAGGAATTTACTGAAAAATATTCGTCAAGAATTAAAATACCGTTCTATTGTCTTATGAGGTCTAACACCTTAACCGAAGATACTGCACGTCTGTTGGCTTATGCTGGATGTTTTTCGGTAAGCATGTCTATAGAAACAGGGGTAGAAAGTGTGAGAAACGATATTTTGAAAAGAAATATTTCAGATGAAATTACAATTCAATCTTTTGAAATAGCTGATAAATATGGAATTAGAGTCAAGGGCCATTCTATGATTGCTATTCCGGGTACAACGCTGGAGGATGACTTTAAGACACTAGAATTTGCCCGTCAAATTTCTCCCACAGTTCCAACTTTTGGAATTTGTTGCCCATATCCTAAAACGGAACTCTGGAAGAAATCTGTCGAGGCAGGCATTCTTGACAGTGATTCAGATATGAATGTGAATTTCAATGACCTCTCAGTTTTGAATTGCTATACAAAGAAAGAAAAAGAAATACAGCTTAGAATAACATATCTAGGCACTCTGTTTTGTTTAGTTCCCAAATTCCTTGTGCCATTAATTTACAGACTGATTAAGAGCAATCTGGGCTTGAAAATATGGTTATTTTTAGGTAATACTTTTGAAGATTATTGTGTTGCAACCCGCATTTTTCCAAAGATAATACCTAAAAATCCAAAAATCCTATTTCATCTTATAAAAGATACGTTAATATTATCTATGCCTAATAAAAATCAAAAAAATGAATGATAAAAAAATATTTGCAATTTATTTTAATAATGGCTAAACATTACTGCTATTTAGGAAAGGAAATAAATGTCAAAAAGAGTTTTAGAAAAGAGCAGGATTTCATTATTCTTAGTTATTCTTTTTTCTTTGATGATTGGCACACTAATACAAAAGTTTCATATTCCTTATAAAGTTGTTAAATTATTATATCCAGAGTTTCAAACAAAAAAGTATAATTTATCATATATTCCAAATGCTTCTCACCTTCCAGACCTTCAAAGCATAGAACAGCATGAACTTTATTCCGATTCACTTAAAAAAGAATTAGTAAAACTTTTATTCTTGAATAATTATAAATTATATGATGCTCCCATTTATAAAGTCAGTGAGATTAAAAAAATCGGGGACATTATAAGAGAAAAAATTATTATAGAAACAACACCTGAAACATTTTTACCTGCATATCTATTTCATCCAAAGGACATTTCCAGAAAATATCCTGCTGTGGTAGTTTATCATGGTCATGGTGAGGGTAAGGTTAATACTGCCATAAATGAGAATTCCTATGAGAGGGCTCTGGCTAAATTTTTAGCATCCAATGGTT
>CAZBIT010000533.1:0-2022 GCA_964491835.1 uncultured bacterium | reverse complement strand
ATCAAGGTCTGCAATTGCCACCTTCTGCGCTTCATATTCTCCTTGTAACGGTATTGATATATATGGTATATCCCAGGGAAAAGAGAAAACATATGCCACACCAGGCAAATCAACTTCATTTTCATTTAAAACGGTTTTTAATTTATATCTATAAGCATTTCCTTCAACAACATTTTTATCGAGATAGTTTGTGGAATTGGAAATCGGTTCATCATTGATTTTTTCATATTCTTTTTTGCCGATTTCCAATCGATAGATATTAAATTTTATATCTTTTGGGTCAGAAGACAGTAATCTCCATCCTATATAAACAACACCTCTATCCTTTGGCAAAGCAATCAATCCCCTATCCATTCTCTCACCAATTTTACTTTTTTGAGAACATCCGCTAAATGTTAAATATATAAACATTATAAAAAAAATAAAATGTCTCATTTTAAAACCTCTATAAAATTAGTAAATGAACATTAATTACTTAGTCCCAAACTACTATATTTTCCCATCCTTAACTCTTAAATAATAATCAGGATGGTTTGGGTCTTGTCCAAACAATAAAAGTTCACGTCCATTTAAATCAGGATATGAAAGATTGGATGGAATATTATTAGAAATTGAGAATCCTATTGATGGTAATTTTGATGCTTTGTCCCATAGAAGTGCAAGAAATTCAGAATCACGCAGTAATTGAGGCATCTCAGGAGTATCTTGCCATGACCAAACAGAAAGAACCTGAATTCCACTTGAATATAATTCGGGTCTTATAAGGCGAAGTGCCTCTAACATATTTTTACCATTATTTGACTGTATTAAACTATGCTCCCAAGCAAAATCATTTGGTTCTAAAATCTCCATTGTTAGTTTGGGCTCTTTATCCAATTGAGATTCCCAAATTGCTTTATTTTTTATAATGGAAAGTTTATGAGTATTCGGGTCGCTATGAACCGTCCATATAAAACGATTATAAGTTCTTCCTCTTCTACCAATGTCATTAAGACGAAGGTCATCGAATATAACTAACCAATCAGGTTCGAGCATTAGGATATGACGGCGATATTTTTGAATGCCCAATTGATTATTAAAAGCTTTAGTAGCATCTCCAACGGCATAAGTAAATTCTTTCTCAGAACGAAATGATATAATTCGAACATCAATTGAAGGGTCAATCAAAAAATCGCTACCATTGATACTCACTACATTTTGAAATCCACTACTACGTCGAGCATACCCGGGTGGAACAATGAAATATTGACCGCGAGCAAACAAAGTAAAAGAACTATAATCTGCGTGAGAATGACTGTAATTACTTGTGCTGATTTGTTCACCAGAACGTATGCGTTCAGCCGCTTTCTGACCAGCAAGAGGTGAACAGGAAAAAGAGACAATTGCTGAATCTTTATCCCATCCTGTTCTAATAATCACAATGTCTTGATTTTTAAAATGGTGTGAATGAGGGAGTTCGCCGGGAGGAACTGACTTCACGGTCGGGTCATACCAGAGCAAGTTCCACGCCACACATTGCGAATCAGTATGTTGATATTCTCTTGGACTACCACTAAATGATAAATTTTCATAAGGTGCTTGAAAAACGCCTTTTGGTCCAATTTTTAAATCAACCGCCTCATCCCTTTCTGCTAACCACTGTGTATATCCATCTTGAAATATTGAAGCTAACCTACGCAAAAGATGACAAGAAGCACTTCCACTTGTATTATAACGACCACTTCGAAAAGAGTCATCGAGATAAACGTAAGAATCATCGGGTAACCAATGATATATTCGATATAAGGACGTATTTTTGAGCCATAGGTTATTATGTAAATTCTCACCCACAACAGATTGCCAAGCACTATAAAACCATAAAAGAGGAGCCAGAGCATAACACCAATCCGCAGCACCTTCATGCCACGCACCATCATCACCTAACCAAGAAAAAGCGATGTCAAAATCTATTTTTGCACCGACTGCCCAATTGTTAGCATCTTTCACTTCACCTAAAAGTGCCAAAGATGCCTCACCATATCC
>CAZBIT010000532.1:0-2034 GCA_964491835.1 uncultured bacterium | reverse complement strand
TTTATAAATTTGGAAAGGTAAGAAAATGAAAAAATATAATAGAAGAGAATTTATTGGATTAACAACCGCTGGATTTGCAGTAATAGCAGGTTGCGGAAAATCCAAATTGGACCAAAGTGTAAAAGAAGAAGATGTGGAACGATTGAAAAAGATAAACTTGTTCCAGTATCCACTTGATAAGTATTTCCCAGATATACCTGTTTCTTTTACAGACCCTCCTAAGGGAGAAAAATATCATTCTGCCGAAGATAGTTTTGTACCAGCGGGGACACCCGTTTATGCAATAGGGAATGGGGTAATAAGATATTCCGGTAAAATGCGTGGATATGGATGGCTGATAATCATTGACCATCCATTAGAAAATGTATATTCGCTTTATGGTCATTTAAGCAGGAGCAGATGGAGAAAAAAATCAGGTGAAGTAAAGAAAGGGGAACTTATTGCTTATATTGGTGATGCTGAAGAATGTGATACTATGGTCTCCCATATTCATTTTGGGATGCGAACAGGTCAAAAGGCGGACTATCCACGTTGGGGGGACAGGCGGTGGATGGCAGGCTATACAAATTCCCGTCCAGACCTTATCGGATGGCTTCACCCGTCAGAAATTATCGGACAAACGGAATCTATGAAAAAATGGATACAACTAATACAAAAGAGGGAAGATATTGTAATTGGACGTAATCTAAATGTCAGTGATTTCAGAATTACTTCTGGGAAATATAATGAAAAGGAAGATTTAGACCAGATTATCAGAAGTGAATTTGGTGATAATTTCAGATTGGCTGATTGGAATGAGATTTTACTATTCAACAATAAAATTGAAGAATGGGCAGATGGTTTGGGAATCTTAGAAGGAGAGGGGAATTCTTTGCTAATCTCCAATGATGGATATCGGTTTTGGCTTGGAAGACATTATTACATATCGAGATTCAATCACGCTAAACCAGAGAATTATCTCGCACACGATACCATAGACAACGATTTCGTTTGTTTGGGTTCCTGGTTTGGAATAAATAAGTATGCTTTGGCTGTTAAAAAATAGTAATTAAAAATTGTGACAGTCAAAACTTAATCTGACGTTTTCTTGATAATAGAGTTAGGAGTGCATCAATTATGATATGGAAGATTGCAAAAAAAGAGATATTGTCAAATATTTTGACAATGCGTTTTACTGTTGGAACAGTGCTGTTCTTAATTCTAATAGTAGTATTTACTTATGTTCTAATAAATGACCATCAACAAAAACTTGAGAACTATAACGAATTGGTAGCAAGAAATAATGAATCATTCAGACAGTTAATGACTTATCAAAACCTTAAGCCAACCGTCTACAAACCACCTGAGGTGCTTGCCATTTTTTGTAAAGGAGTCGAAGAAAATATAAATAATTCTGCCCGCGTTTCAATTGGTGATGTTCCTATAATTAAAAGCGCTTCTGTTGGCGGAGAAAATCCGTTACTTTCAATATTTCCCGTTTTTGACATTGTTTTAATATTTAAAATTGTCATTAGCATACTTACTCTCCTTTTAGCATACGATTCGATATCAGGAGAAAAGGAAGATAGGACTTTGGGATTAATGCTGTCAAACGGTATTCCGAGGTATAAAATACTGTTCGGCAAATTCATCGGCGGTATGATAACATTAACCGCACCGATAGCAATAGGATTTCTTGTGGGAATATTAATACTTATAATTTCTCCAATGATAAATATCACGTCTTTGGACTGGCTCCGCATTTTCCTGATGCTTTTTATTTCCCTTATTATGGTTGGTGTTCTCTTCTGTCTTGGATTATTCATATCATCAACCACAAAGCGAGCTTCAGATACTCTTATATTTCTATTATTTTTGTGGGTAGTATTTGTCTTGGTTATTCCAAACTCGAGCACATACATAGCAGGATGGGTAAAACCTCTTGAATCAAGAGAAAATATTAATGCTCAAATACAAAAAATATGGAATGAATACAATAATGAATTTGGAGATATAGTGTCAAAAAATCGTGCCACTGGATATGAAGTTCAAAGT
>CAZBIT010000531.1:0-2037 GCA_964491835.1 uncultured bacterium | reverse complement strand
TAATTCAGCAGTGTCTCCAGTCATAACAATAAACCGATCGCATAAATTAGGTTTCGTATCTTTAATAAGTTCAAATAACTCCTTCCCACCAAGTTCATCCAACATTTTAATATCAGCAACGATAACATCAAAATCGATGTTTTGAACTAATGTAAATGCCTTTGCTACGTTAAAAGCGGTATTCACATTATAACCTTCTTTTTCTAATATCCTTTTAGATAAACCAAGTATAGATTCTTCATCATCAACAACCAAAATTTTCTTCGTTTTTTCTTTTTGTTCATCAAGTTTTAAACTATCATCAGATTTTTCATCCTTTTCACTCAAAGGCAATTTTATAACGAATTTACAGCCATCTTTATGAAAAATATCATAACAAATCTCACCATCGTGTTCTTTAATTATTCCATATACGACGCTTAATCCAAGTCCAGTCCCCTTTCCCACATCCTTTGTAGTGAAAAATGGGTCGAATATTTTACTTCGTTTTTCTTTCGGTATTCCGGGACCATCATCAATAAATTCTATCAATATTTTATCATTCTCCTGATAGGTTTTAATTTCAATAGTATCACCTTTATTTGCTTCAATCATAGCATCTGTGGAGTTATCAATGAGGTTTAAAAATACCCTCTTAAGTTGATGAGGGTCTGCAAAAATCACCCCTATATCTTCCTGAAAATTTCTTTTCACTTTGATATTATTCGAATTTAAATGACATTCTCTTAGAATTAACGTTTCATTTATTATCTTATCAATATTAATTAATTCTTTACAAAACTCTTTTTTTCTTGCAAAAGTTACCAAATTTTCAACTATTCTAGCGCATCTATTCGTGCCTTCAATAATCATATCGATGTAACTTTGGATTTCTGGATTTAATTTTACTTCTTCCTTTAAGAGTTCTGCACTGCTCATAATAATTGAAAGAGGATTATTTATTTCGTGAGCAACACCCGCAACCATCGTCCCTATTGATGAAAGTTTTTCAGAATATACAAGTTGTTCTTGAATAAGTTTCCTTTCGGTTAAATCTCTGACAATTACAATACGGAGAATTTCTCCTTTAAAAAGTATAATCCCGACAGAAACTTCTACATCAAATACTGAACCATCCTTTCTAATCGCCTTAAATTCAAATCTTGATGGGACCTTTTCACCCCTATCCCTCTTTAATCTCATTTGTTCCAAAAAATCTCTCGATTCTACATCCGCAAAAAACAAATAATTTCTGCCAATAATTTCATCTATCTTGTCATAACCGAACATTTTTAAAAATGCATTATTAGCCATTACAATAACGCCTTTTTTAATAACAACGATTGCATCTATTGAATTCTCAAATAAGTTCCGAAATTTTTCTTCTGATTCTCTTAGTTCTTCTTCTAATTTTTTAAGTTCAGTAATATCCCTCATAATAGACATACTTCCAACCATCACACCATTTTCATCGTAAACCGCTAACGCATTTAGCAACACGTCAATAATTTCGCCATTTTTCTTAACGAGTTGCAGTTCAATATTTTTTAACTTACCCTTACTTCTAAATTCAGTAAGGTGTTTTATGCCAATCTCTTTAGAAGATTCTGTTTGAAAATCGAAAATTGTTTTTCCTATTATTTCCTCTTTTTTATAGCCAAGAACCTTTGTCCACGTTTTATTGCACTCAAGGATAACTCCATCCTTATTTATTGAATGGTAGAAATCTGGTGCCTGTTCAAAAAGATTTTTATATTTTTTCAGAACATTCTCTAAATCTTCATTTAATTTTAAATTTCGCCTGCTCATATTTTATTTTCACCCAATTTACCTATAAATATTTAAAAACTTTATATGCTATATATACGTAAATTTTAAAATAAATATTCAATTTTTATTAAATTTTCAATAAATAAATCAAAATTTAGTGATTAGGTCAAAACCGACCTAAGATGTATTTTAAACAATAGATTAAATAAATTTAAGTTTCTAAAATTATATCTGAATTACATTTCTCTGATATTCAATATAAATAATTTAATCCTAATATTAATCTTT
>CAZBIT010000530.1:0-2060 GCA_964491835.1 uncultured bacterium | reverse complement strand
AGATGCAGATGAAAGAATTGATGAGCAGAATTGTAAGAAAATTTTAAATGTAATTAAAGGGGATGATATAATGGCGGTGAGTATGAATCTTCATACTCCTCAAGAAGAAGGAAATTTATTCAAATGTGTGGCACTTGATTACTGCCGCCTTTTCAGGAATCATCCACAGATAAGGTTTGAAGGGAAAATTCATGAGCAGATTCTCCCGTCAATTAACAGAATTAATGGCAAGGTTTTAAAGTCAGACATCGTAATCGACCATTTTGGATACGGTTCATCTAAAGAGAAAAGAGAAGAAAGATTAAATCGAAATGTTAATATAATTAAAAATGCCCTTGTTGAAAATCCAAATGACCCTTTTATGCATTTTTATTTGGCAAAAACGTATCGATTAATTGGTAAAGATGATTTGGCTATTAAAGAATTTAAAAAGGTTGTTTATCTTAATAAAAATGATTTAAAAGATAGAATTGTTGCGGAAGTTTATACTGCGTTGTCCCAGATATACCTGAAATTCGAAAATCTCAAATTTTCAAAAAAATATGCGTTGAGGGCAATTGAATTAGCCGAATATGAAATTTTACCTTTATATATTCTTGCGACTATTGATTTTCTTGAAGAAAATTTTTTTGATTCACTTACAAAACTTGAGAAAATTCGCCAATCTGTCGAAGATATGAGTAGAAAAGCTCTATCTGGAGTGATTGACATTTCTCAAATTTATGAAGACATTGGGAATTGCAAATTCAAATTGAATGATTTTAATAGTGCGGAAGAAAATTATAAAAAAGTAATATCTCTAAATAATGAAAAATATACAGCGCATTTTAATTTTGGTAACGTTTTATTTAGTAATGGGAAAATAGAAGATGCATTAAAGGAGTTTGAAAAAGTTTTGAAGATAAAAGAAAATTTCGAACCTGCACAGAAAAATATAAAATGTTGTAGAAAAATTCTAAAGGAAAAAGAATTAGTTTAATTTATTAATCCAAAATTAAGACAATTTGATGAAATACGATTTTTATCGTCTTTAATTATTAAAACAAATTTTTGGTGTTAATATGAATGATTTACTAAATGATGCGATTGAAGAAAAGGATTATAATAAAGTCGTTGAAATTTGCGATGAACATTTATTTAACAAAAATCAGGATGATTATTTGAAATATTCAATAATAAAAAGTGTTTCTCTTGTTCAGATTCAAAGAATAAAAGAAGCCAGAGAAATTTTATTGAATCTTTTTAAAAGTGGTTACAAGACAATTGATGTTGAATTCCTTCTTTCTCACATTTTTTACTTAACGAACGATTATGATAATGCAGTTCTTTTTGGAGCGGTATATCTTGAACATATTAAGGATAAAAAGGAGAACGGTTCTTCTTCATATACTGATGCACGCTATAAATCTCATGAGATATGTAATAATCTCGGGATAATGTCTCAAAGATTGAATAAGATTGACGAATCTTTATTGTTTTTTAATAAGGGAATTGAATTAAAAGGTGATTATCCACTTTTGTATCAGAATTTAGGAGTTGTTTATGGTGTGTTGGGTGATTGGGGCAAGGCGAGACAAATAATGGAACAGGGCAGAGAAAAATGTCCTGATGACCCTGAAATTCACAGAATATTGGGTATTGTTTATCGCTCTTTGTATTGCTTTGGTAAAAGTAATGAAGAATTGATGATGTCTGTTGGGATTGGTTCAAAGGAAGCTCTTTTTGACCTTGCAATTAATTATAGAATTTTATGTAAATTTAAACAAGCAAACTTGTGGATGGAAAAATATCTTTTTTTTAACCCAGAAAGCGTTGAAGCAAATAAATTTATAAAAGAAATAAAGAATCATCCTATATACAGAAGAAGAGAACCTACAATAAGTGTTTGTATGATCGTTAAAGATGAAGAGGATATGATAGGCAAGTGTTTAGAATCAATTCTTGATGTTGCTGATGAAATAGTTGTCGTCGATACAGGTTCAAAAGATGATACAGTTGAAATTGCTAAAAGTTTTGGTGCGAAAATATTTCATCATAAATGGAATGATGATTTTAGCGAA
>CAZBIT010000529.1:0-2063 GCA_964491835.1 uncultured bacterium | reverse complement strand
AGCCATTTGTCATAACCAATATCCGAGAGTACTTGGGCACATTGCACCATATCCACTTGACCTTCAGGGCTCCCAATAACTCTGGTTTTATTATCTTTTATATGAACCTCGCAAATACGGTCATATCCGAGCAGTCGCATATCTCTTAGGTCATCATAGACGCCCCACATTTCTCCAACATCGTAGTAAATCTGAGCCATTTTTGAGCCAATTCTTTCAAGTACTTCGATGTTCTGCTTTGCGGTAAGTGTGTTTTCAAGACCCATTGCCACACCTGCATCCTCCGCCCTGGGTGCTATTTGTCGAAGGGCTTCAACAACTCTATCCACGGCTTTGGTGTTAAGTTCGAAAGATGAAAATTCTCCATCCTTCAAATCATTATATCTTTTATCTTCGCCTCGTAAGCGAAGTTCGCCAGCACCAAAAAAAGCAATAAGGATATTTTTTGCACCGAGCGCTTTGGCAGCCTCTATTGCGTCGATGACATATACTGCTGCCTGCGGTTCAGAACCAAGAGGAATTTTGTTCAAAATACTGCCAGCAGCAACTGAATTAAATTTGATGCCGTAACGTTTGCCCATCTCGATGTATTTATTGCGAACTGCTGGATCGCGAAGTGGAATATTGTCAGGACTTAGACCAACACTGACCTGAATACCATCAAGATTAGCCTCTTTGGCTCTTGGAATTAAATCAGGATTGCATGACCCACCAAGATTCCAGTCGCATATGCCAACTCCCACTGCACCGGTAGAGGCGGCAAGAGTGTTTTTACCAATCACGCCAGTCATACTCATTGCGGCAACACCAAGCCCAGATGTTCTTAAAAAATTTCTCCTATTCATTATCATGGTTAATCCTCCTTTGTTTAATGATTTTTTTAAAATTTGTTTTCTATCTGAATTTATATTTTTATTATTTTAACATAAAACCAATCCTAATTTATACTAAATAATGTAATTTTTCAACAAAATTTTCCACATTTTAATATATTTCCCCAGCTTCTTCACGCTTAAAGATTTATTTTAAAATTGAAAAATAAAGACAACGATCTCTAAAGTTTTAAAAAAAAATAATAGATACAGGATTAACTAATAGTCAGAGATAGAAAAGGAAACTATTAGTACATACGACTTACAAATAAATGATTTGAAATAATTAAAAATGAGTTGAATAGAAATCAATTAAGAAGTTTGGTTAGTGTGTATGAAAAATAATTTTCCTTTAATGATTTCAATTCCTTGTATTGCTTTATTGAATATTCCTTTACAATGCCGCATTTCATCATGTTTTTCCGATGGATAATCTATGGATACTATAAAACAATCAACAAATTTAGAAAGTTCTTTTATTTTCTCTAATAGGAAATAACCATTTGTAATTACTACCGTAATAAGATTGTTTTCTTTAGAAGATTTTACTATTTGAATGATATCTTCTCTGATTAATGGCTCGCCACCCCAGATTGAATTTATCAAAAAACCTATATCTCTGGCATTTTGATATATTTCTTCTATTTGCTCGGAGGATAATTCATCGTTGCTTTCAGATTTTGACCATAAACATGTTTCACACTTACAATTGCATCTTAAAGTCACCAAATGGGACAGAAGTATGGGTTTTCCAGAGAAAAATCTTGAGTCTATAAGCCTATATAAAAATCTTGATGCTTTTTTAGTTTTGAACATTTTTTTTTGTGATTTATTGAATCTTAGTAATAGGTAATTAGGGCAAAATCCGGCTAAAGTGAATTTTGATTAATAAATGATATAGATTTTCATTTCTGTAATTAAATTATTTCTATTGACAAATATAAAATATTTTATTAATTTTTCAATCAAAAAATATTTCTGATAATTAAAAATTATTGTTTGATTGAATACTATTTAACATAGTCCAAGAATCAAAATGAGGAAAAAATATCGTAATATTCTGATAGCAGTCTTTATAATTATTGCATTTCTGTTTTTATATTTATCAAATGCCAACTATTCCCAGCAGAAAAAATTCAAATACGTCGGTGCCAAAGTATGTGCTACCTGTCACGATGATGAAAAAGATTC
>CAZBIT010000528.1:0-2066 GCA_964491835.1 uncultured bacterium | reverse complement strand
AAGATTATAGAGAAGGATGGTTTCAGAATTAATGCAAAGGTTAATATGTCGATGACCGATGATACTGAGATTGGAGTGGCAAAATCAATTGGAATTGGATGTGAAAAATTTGCTAATGCTTTCAGTAAATTAAAGCCCGACATAATAGTTTTATTAGGAGACCGTTTTGAGTTAATTTCTGCTGCAATTTCTGCATTAATCGCAAAAATTCCAATAGCCCATATTCACGGAGGGGAAACTTCCCAGGGAGCGATTGACGAGGCAATAAGACACTCGATTACTAAGATGGCTGCTATTCACTTTGCATCAACAGAAGCATACAGAAAAAGAATAATCCAATTAGGAGAAAATCCAAGATTCGTTTTTAATTATGGTGCACCTGGTTTAGATAATACAAAAAAGTTAAAATTATTATGTAAAAATGATTTACAGAAAGAATTAGATTTTGAGTTTAATGGGAAAATTGCGATTATAACGTATCATCCTGTTACATTGGAAAAAGATGATTCAAGAAATCAGATTGTTATTATATTAAATGTATTAAAAAGTTTTGAGTTTAAAGCAATTTTTACAATGGCAAATGCTGATATTGGTGGAAGTAAAATAAATGAGGAAATTCAAAAATTTTGTAAGAAAAATCCAAAAAAATATAAATTTTTCAGTAATCTTGGACAGGTTAATTATCTCAGTTGTCTAAAAAATTTCGATTTAATGATAGGTAATTCTTCAAGTGGAATAGTAGAATCCATATCATTTAAGATTCCTGTTGTGAATATAGGCGATAGGCAAAAAGGACGCATAAAAGCAGAAAATGTCATTGACGTTAAGTGTTCAAAAACTGAAATAAAGAAAGCAATTCAATTAGCATTATCAAAATATTTTAAGGATAAAATTAAAAATATAAATAATCCTTATGATAAGTATAATGATGGGAAAGTCAGTTATAGAATAAAGGAAAAATTAAAAAGAATAAGGATTAATGAAAATCTTATAAAGAAAAAATTTTATGATATAAGTTTTGAATATCCTTTAAAATAATTATAAAAATAAAAGGTAAAATTAAATTTATTATTTTTATTGGTCGATTATTTTTTAGGTTGAATAAATTAGTTTAATTTAATGTAAAATTTGGATATATAGAATTATGTTAAAACGAGATATTTTTATATTTAAAACAGAATCAATAAAAGATGCTTTAAAAAAGTTAGATAAATCATCAGAAAAAGTAATATTAGTAGTTGACAAAAAAGATAGATTATTGGGAACAATTACTGACGGTGACATAAGACGTTATATACTTAGTGGTAAAAGTTTAGAAAATGGAATTATTGAAGTATATACAAAAAATCCAATTTTCATTAAAGAGAAAAATTACTCTTCAAAAATTGCGAAAAAAATATTAATAGAAAAAAGGATAGACCTGCTTCCTATAATAGATGAAGAAAATAGAGTAAAAGATTATGTTACTTGGAGTCAACTATTTTCTAATGGTGAACCGTCTCTTGCTAAAAAAAGCAAAATTAATATTCCAGTTGTCATTATGGCTGGAGGAAAAGGAACAAGATTAGAACCATTCACAAAAATTCTTCCAAAGCCGTTGATACCATTAGGTGATAAACCCATAGTTGAGATAATAATTGATGAGTTTAAAAAACAGGGAATTTATAATTATTATCTTACTTTAAATTATAAAGGTGAAATGATTGAATCTTATTTTAATAATATACAAAAGGACTATGAAATAAAATATATAAAAGAAAAAGAATTTTCTGGAACTGCTGGTAGTTTAAAACTTTTGGAAAAAGAAATTGGTGATATATTTATAGTTTCAAATTGTGATGTAATTGTTAAAGCAAATTTTAAAGAAGTATTCAACTTTCATAAAAAAAACAAAGCAACACTCACAATTTTATCTGCAATTCAACACTACAAAATTCCTTATGGTATTACAAATTTCAAAGCAGGAGGGGAAGTTACTGATATTGTCGAAAAACCAGAATATACTTTCACGATTAATACTGGAGTGTATATTGTAAGTAAAAATTCTGGTTTTTCGACAATATCAG
>CAZBIT010000527.1:0-2075 GCA_964491835.1 uncultured bacterium | reverse complement strand
AAACATCAGGAGCAAATTATGGAAGGTCTAAAAGTTGTAGCAGATTTAATGGCAATATCAGCAAGAACAGCCCCAAAAACCGCTGGAAAAGATTTTGTTTCGATAAAAATCATAGAAGGCGAAGACATAAAAAAACTGGCTGAAGAAATGTTTAAATATGGTGAACAATCGGGCAAAAAGAATTTTGATAGAGATGGTAAAAATGTCCTGAATTCACCTTATGTAATTCTTATTGGTATAAAAGATGCTGAATCACCGAACCTTAACTGCGCGGCGTGTGGGTTTGAAACCTGCGTCGAGCGTGATAATGTTCTTCCAACTGATGGAGAATTCAGAGGACCACAATGCGCTTACCGAATTCTTGACCTAGGAATTGCAATTGGCTCAGCAGTTAAAACAGCAAGCATCCTCAACGTTGACAACAGAATTATGTATAGAATTGGGGTTGTCGCACGGAAAATGGGATTAGTTGATTGGGACGTTGTTATGGGAATACCTTTATCCGCTACCGGAAAGAGCATTTATTTTGACAGATAAAATTTTTATAGGAATACTTAACATTTATTCTGTCAACTAATTGGATTTTACAAAAATACTTCCCGTTTTTTTCAGTCCAAACAGTTCCAGGGCATTATCCCTTAAAATTCTCTTTGCAATGACGGTTGCTTCATCTTCCGAGAAATACCCTTCATCAACTTTTTTGGCAAGAACTTCTGTGACATTTTCTCGTGCCATTTTTGCATGACCATATGCTCCTTCAACAATAATAAAATCCCCTCCAAATGCAAGAATCTTGTTTGATGGGACTGTTTCAAGCCATTCTTCAAGCCATCTTTTACTTGAAGAAGGAGAAATAATATGCATCCAGCACATATCTAAATAAACATTTGGAAAATTTTTCGCCAATGTCGCAAGTTCACCCATGTATGGATAACTCCCATGGAATATATCAAACTTCGCATCTCTGTATTTCAAAAACAAATTGACAAGGTGAGTCGGATTTGAATTCGTGATCACATTCCCGTTCCCTTCCTGCAAACCGGTATGTATTTGTATTGGAAGATTATACTTTATTGCATGTTGAATAACTTGATGCATCATAAAATCCTCAAGTTTCTTTAATTCTTCATCAGATACAGTTTTTTTCACGACAAAAATTTTGTTAAACACACTTTCCGCCTCACTTTTTGGAACATCATCATATCGCAATGTCCTTGAATATGCGAGACCCGACTTAACTCCTATTATTTTCTCTTCCTCAATCGCTTTTTTAAATGCAATATCAAGTGCTAAAATAAGGTCATCTAATTTCGAAATTGAAGTTTTAGTATAATCTTTAATTGAAGAAAGATTTTTAGGGTTAATCCTAATAAAATTATCAAATCTTTTCACTCTCACAAAGTATTCACCTGTAATATTTTCAACACCTTTACTATACCTTTCCAAAACGTCAAGAATGGAAACATCTATTTTTGCTTTTTCTTTCAAAACGTATTTATACCAGCCCTCTTTATTGGATTCTATGAGTTTCTTGTTTATTTCTTTATATGTACCTTCATTAATATCATCAATACCAAACAAGTCCTTAACTGCTATTATCAGACACTTCGCATACGCAGTATTTCTCATCTTTTGCCAATAGGGTTCAAATTTATTCCATCGTTCGCTCAGTGGATTTTCGGGATTTCTGATATACTGCAAATCATCGGAATTCATACCGGATGAGACAAGGTCAGATGAAGCATAATGTGGAAATAAATAGAAAAAATCAATCTTTGTTTCGTGTCGCCCAACCTCCATCATAAGATGTTCGTGAGTATCAACCAACCATATCTCATCAACCACGCTCTTTAACCTTTTGTATGTTTGGGAATTTTTATAGGGAGATAAATCATTAGAATTCTTATCAATATTTAGATAGATAATGACCAATATTAAAATAACTGTGATTGCAATAAATGAAATATTTTTCTTCATAAATACTCTCTCCTTTCTCTTTTGCATTTAAAAATTCTAATATAAAAATTGGGGCTTGACTAAATAAAATGTTTATTTTTAGATACAATTTTAATAAA
>CAZBIT010000526.1:0-2083 GCA_964491835.1 uncultured bacterium | reverse complement strand
ATCCGGATGAATATTTAAAATCCCTAATCATTGCTGCCAGAAGTTATGCTATTTTCCATATAGAAAATGGGGGTAAATATCCGGGAGAAATATTCCATATTCGTAATTGGTCTAACGACCAGCTTTATAAGGGCTATGGATTTGAAAAACGGGCGCCGAACATATTAAAGGCCGCAGAAGAAACAAAAGGAATGGTTATTACTTATAACAATAAAACAGTTCGGGGTCTTTACTCTTCCGATTCTGGCGGAGTAACCAAAGATGCTTGCAAAATTTGGGCTGGGGTTTTTTGTAATGAGGAATACAATTATTTAAGAGGAGGGATAAAAGATCCAACCGACACGGTGCATATTCAATCAGCTGTTTTAGCCAGTCACGGTGTAGGAATTAGCGCAGCCGGAGCCAGGGTATTGGCCAACCAGGGAAAAACTTATCAGGAAATATTAAAGTATTACTATCCCGGAATTGAAATTAAAAAAATATATTAATGTTACCGAAAGTTTTTATAATCGTTTTACATTACGGCGACCCGAGAGAAACAATTGAGTGTCTGGATTCTTTAAACAGACTAAATTATGATAATTGCGAGATTATACTAATTGACAATGGTTCGGGTCGCAAATTCGAAATTCGAAATTCGAAATTCGAAATTGCCAAAATTTTCAATCCTGAAAATTTTGGATTTGCCGGCGGGAATAATCCTGGAATAAAACAGGCAATAGAAAAGGGTGCGGATTATATTTTACTTTTAAACAATGATACAATTGTTGAACCGGATTTTTTAAAGAAATTGGTTGAGGCAGGAGAAAAAAACGAAAAGATCGGAATTCTCGGTCCGATGATATACGATTACGGAACCGGCAAAATTCACTTTGCCGGAGGAAGGATTAACTTGTTGTATACCAAAGGTATTCATATACAAGATACTAAACACCAGACACAAGATACAGATTATATAACCGGCGCCTGCCTCTTAATCAAGCGAAAAATAGTAGAAAAAATTGGGCTAATGCCAGAGAATTATTTCTTATATTGCGAAGATGTGGATTGGTGTTTAAAAGCCCGTAAAAGCGGGTTTTCTTGCCAGGTAGTACCAAACAGCAAGATAAGCCATAAAGTGTCTAAAAACGCAAAAATCGCGTCATTTTCATATATCTATTACCATACCAGAAACGGTTTACTTTTGGCCAAGCGCAATGCTCCATTTTTTGTCAAAATTCTGGCTTATTTGGATAGTTTTTTGGTTTATGAAAAGCAGGTAGTAAAATTGGTAATTTTTCCCCAAAAACAGGTTTGGGCAAGGGCAATAATGAAGGGGATAGGGGATTTTTATAAAGGAAAGTTTGGTCCTCTTGTTCAGATTTAATTGTTCGAAGACACGCGTCGATGCCCCAGCGAGGCATCGCGCTCCATCTCGCCCTCGCTTTGACCGTGCGCTCGGGCTGCGAAGGGTCTTCTTAACAATCAAATCTTCACAAACATGATTACTGGCATCGATTGTCACAATTTGGAAGAAAAGAGAACAGGAACTGGTCGGTATTTGATGAATTTGTTAAAATATTGGGCAAAGGAAAATGCCGAAATTGTTTTGTATTTTAAAAATCAAATTCCAGATGATATTCCCGAGAGCAAAAATTTTCAAAAGAAAATTTTAAAGAGCGAAAGTAATTTTTGGTTCGAACATATTTTATTGCCGAAAGCAATTAAAAAAGACGGGATTGAAATATTTTTTTCCCCGTCTTATATTTTGCCGTTAAGCATGCCGAAAGGAGTAAAAACCGCAGTAGCAATTCATGATATTTCTTACGAAGTCCATCCAGAATGGTATTCTTGGCTGAACAGGATTTTATTAAGATGGATTTCAAAAAGGTCGGCCAAAACAGCAGATATTATTTTTACTTGTTCGGAATTTACAAAAAATGAAATCTTAAAATATTACAGAATTGATGAAAAGAAAATTTTTGTTATTCTTCTCGCAGCTGATAAAATGTTTGCACCATATCATTCAATTGAAGGCGCGGAATACGGGATTAAAAATAAATTTATCTTTGTCTTTTGTGAAATACAAAATGTGGGTATGAGC
>CAZBIT010000525.1:0-2085 GCA_964491835.1 uncultured bacterium | reverse complement strand
GTATTTAAATTCCCTATATAAATTAACCAAAAAATACTTTTGCTATTTCATACAATTCCATATCTACTTTTTTTTGAGACAAAGCTTCTTTTATTGGGACTGATATAATCTTATTTGACCTAAGAGCAGCCATATAACCGAATTTTTTCTCGTTAATCAGGTCAGCGGCAGCAACACCCAATCTTGTAGCAAGAACACGGTCAAATGCCGTTGGAGAACCACCTCTTTGGACGTGTCCAAGTATCGTCACTCGGGTTTCTAAACCAGATTCTTTCTCTATTAATTTACCCACTAATTCCCCTATACCACCGAGCAACTTATGACCAAACTCATCAACCTTATCACCTTTACTAACATAATCATCACTCTCTTTAATTTTTGCTCCTTCAGCAACTACTATTATACTGAAGTTTTTGCCACGATTTTGTCTTTGTCTTATTAAACTAATAATCTCTTTAATTGAGAACGGCACTTCTGGAATTAATATACAATCAGCACCACCTGCAATCCCTGAAAATACAGCAATCCAGCCAGTGTGCCTTCCCATTACCTCAACAACCATTACTCTATGATGTGATTCCGCAGTAGTATGTAACCTATCAATCGCATCAGTAGCAATCATTATTGCCGTATCAAAACCAAACGTGTAATCAGTTCCAGATAAATCATTATCAATGGTTTTTGGTATTCCAACACAATGATAACCCAATTCATTTAGTTTATTTGCTACGCTTAACGTATCATCTCCTCCAATGGCAACTAAAACGTCGATATCAAATTTTTTAAGGTTTTCTTTCACCTTATTCATATCTTCTTCCTTCTTTAAGGGATTTTTCCTCGATGTGCCAAGAATAGTACCACCTTTATGAAGTATACCCGATATTGAAACGGTTGTTAGAGGTTCAACCTCCCCCTTTATTAATCCATCCCAACCATTTTTTATCCCAACGACGTTATAATGATAATAATCAATCGACCTTCTTGTTACCCCCCTTATCGCCGCATTTAAACCAGGACAATCTCCTCCCCCTGTCAAAATTCCAACGTTCATTTTATTCCTCCATATTTATGCTATATATTATATTATTATATTTTATAAAAAAAATAAAACAATTAATGATGAGATAAATATAAAAATTTTTTAAATTTTATTTTAACAAATTTTATAATTAAAGTCAAGAAATAAGATTTTACATATTATCCCTTGGAATTTTTCTACTCCGATATCTTCAAATTCTTTACACCTTTAGTGGTTCAGCATTTGGCTGAAAAAAGTTAACATCTGAAAACTTTTAAATTTGTAATATTAAAAAAATTTATTTAATTTGATTGTTACGTTTAGAAAGAACAAAAATTCCACTTTTATCATAAAAATTTCAATGGAACTTAACAGATTCTTATACATATATTATATTAGTCTAAAGTAATTATTACCCTTTTTTATAATTTAAATATTAAAATTCAAATTTATAATTAAAGGGAAGGCCCCTTGATAAAATGTCTCCTCCCGTCATTTATTTATATGGGACAGTGAATGGTAAAGATGGGATTTTCCGGTCGCTTGACTTTGGTAAAGAATGGCAGGATATCACCCCAACAGAAAAGGTTGGTATCGGTTGTGATCCAAGAGTGTTGGAAGCGAGTAAACAACATTCCGGTCTTGTCTTTATAGGTACAAATGGTCGCGGCATATATTATGGTATACCTGAAGATTTTTCAACTGTCAGATAAAAATTAGTAATAAGGATTGCAGGTGTTATATTTTCTCGAATCGATTTTTTATTTATAAAATTTTTGTATGAGGGGATATGACTTTAATTTGACTCAATAATGAGTTTACTATTATATGGGAGTTTAATCAATTGGAAAATTGGTTAAAGAAAGCAAATATTTCCAAAGATAAAAAAGATTCATAATTAAAAAAACTGAAATCCTAAAAAAAGAAAGATTAATGTATAATTTTTGATTAAATTATATAACTTAAAAAAAATCATTAAACAAAAGGAGGATTAACCATGATAATGAATAGAAGAAATTTTTTAAGAACATCTGGGCTTGGTGTTGCCGCAATGAGTATGACTGGCG
>CAZBIT010000524.1:0-2085 GCA_964491835.1 uncultured bacterium | reverse complement strand
CACTATTAGAGAATATTAAATAATGTTTAGAGAGGTTGCTGAAAAAAGAAAAAATGTTTAAATTTTATGAATATATCTTAAAATAACCTTGTCCTGTCATTCCCCAATCGTATTTGTTGCACAATCCCGAAAACTCAGGAATTATTTCGACCGAAGTCTCACCGCTGGAAGTAGTGAGACGTAGTGGAGGAATCTTAAATTAGATAGAGATTCCTCGACTTCGCCCTTCGGGCTTCGCTCGGAATGACAAAAAAGATGGTTCTGCAATACCCCCTAAGGAATCCATATTATTAATAAATTTAAATCCTTAAAATTAACCTAAACGAATTTATATATCTTTTTGTTATGTGTTGGTATATTAATAAGTGTTTAAAGAGAATGTTGTATAAATGCAAAAATACTCATTTATTTCAAATAAAGTATATAATTTCATGAGATTGCTTCGTCTCCCGCACAGCGGGATTCATCACAATGACATTAATAAAAATCAATTAGCAGAATATTGGTTGTCATTGCGAGCCCCGAGAATCGGGGCGTGGCAATCTCAAAATATAATTATGAAATAATCTCTTAAAATATTATTTGAGAAATATTAAATGGGGATTCGATTTAAATGAAGATAGTTAAAAGAATATTTACAATATATTTAGTTTGTCTTTGGAATGGGTATAGAAAATTTATTTGCATAATAATTTAAATATTTTTAAATTACCAACTATTTTAAAAGAAAGGAGATGGGAAAGTGAAAGGTTATAACTTTGCAGTGGTTGGAGCCACTGGACTTGTGGGAAGAAAATTCTTGCAAGTTATGGAGGAAAGGAATCTGCCGATAAAAACACTAAGGTTTTTTGCATCAGAGCGGTCGGCTGGGAAAACACTTCAATGTGGAAATTATAATGCGATTGTTGAGGATTTAAATAGTTCCGATTTTAGTGGCATAGATATCGCGTTGTTTTCTGCAGGCGGTTCTCGCAGTAAGGAATTTGCACCGAGGTTTGTAAAAGCAGGTGCACTTGTGATAGATAATAGTAGTGCTTTTAGAATGGATCCAAACGTTCCTCTCGTCGTTCCAGAAATAAATCCTCATAGAATTACAAAAGGTAAAAGAGAAATAATTGCAAATCCGAACTGTTCAACAATTCAACTTGTTATGGTTCTAAAGCCCTTACTTGATAATTTCGGAATAGAGAGAGTTGTCGTATCGACATATCAGGCGGTTTCCGGAAGTGGTAAAAAGGGACAAAATCAACTTCAAGCAGAAAGAAATGGAGAAAATGTTCTTGAACCCTTTTATCCTTATCAAATTGATGCGAATTGTATCCCTGCAATAGGAAATTTAAATCCCAAAACAGGTTACTATGAAGAAGAAGAAAAGGTTATAAAAGAGACAAGAAAAATCCTTGAGGACGATTCAATAAAAGCTACTTGCACAGCGGTAAGAGTTCCCGTATGGACTTCGCATAGTGAATCTGTTAATGTTCAACTGAAAAAAGAAGCGTCTCCGGATAAAGTAAGGGAAGTTTTAAGAAAGATGCCGGGTGTAATCGTTGTAGATGACCCATCAAAAAACTTATATCCTTTAGCAATTCATTCTGCGGAAAAGGATGAAGTTTTTGTAGGAAGAATTAGAAAAGACCCTTCAATTGATAATGGTATTGATATGTGGATAGTAAGTGATAATTTAAGAAAAGGTGCAGCCACAAATGCTGTCCAGATTGCTCAAAAGTGGATTGAAATAGATGGAAATTAAATTTTAATTTTATGCGGGTTTTGATTGTTCTATTTTATCATTAATTTCTTTTTCGATAAATTCTGTAAGTTTTTCGAATTTATCTTTTACCTCTTTTATGTTATATCTGATAGTGGATGTTATTCCATATTTTTCTGAAAGGTAATATAGTCCCCCTTTTGAATATTCATAAACCTTTGTGGAATATTCTTTTAGGGAAATATTAGTGTCGGGTTCCACTGGAATGCCTGCTGAAGTATCTTTGGAAAATCCCGTACGCACTAAAAGAAATGGCTCTCCATCAGAATATATCCTTTTTTCATTTTCCTCTTTTTTCTTATTCAAATTGTCGTTCA
>CAZBIT010000523.1:0-2094 GCA_964491835.1 uncultured bacterium | reverse complement strand
CCAGCGGGAACGATGGCAAAACTTGTCAAAAATGGAAATAAGGTTTATGTAGTGGTCTATACAAGTGGGAATAAGGGTTCACGTGACATTGAAATGACGAGTGAGCGACTTGCTTGGATAAGAAAAGAGGAAGATTTAAGGGCAAATAAAATATTAGGAATATCAGAAGAAAATATTATCTGGCTTGGTTATGACGATGGAATGCTTGAGTATGTTCCTCAAAAGGAACTATGTGAGAAGGTGTGCTGGTTAGTAAGAAAATATCGTCCTGATGCAGTATTCAGTTATGACCCTGGTACGCTCTGGATGCAGTGGCATAAAACCGACCACAGAATGGCTGCATTTATAACTGTTGATGGTGCACGTGCTGCTGCTTATCATTTGTATTTTCCACATCATAGAATTTATGAGGGATTACAACCTTATACTATTAAAGATTTTTTCTTTTACGGTTCTCGTGAAAATAATTATAAAGTTGACATTACAGACGTTGTAGAACAAAAATACCAAGCGGCCTGCCAGCATGTTAGTCAGTTTGGAAAAGGGAATATGAAATACACAGGTAGTCAAATGGACCCAACAGACAAAGAAAATTTGAAGAAAAGATATATAGGAAAAAGTTCCGATGGGAAAATTTATGAGGAATTCAGGAGATTGCAAGAATCATTAGCATTTTAATGTGAAAAAAAGATTATAATAGGGAGTAATTTTTGAAAGCAGTAGGGGAATATATATTATAATTTTATTGCCCGCTCAGAAAAATGAACGGGCAATTTTTTTATAAAATACGTTTTTCAAATCAAAACTCATTGTTTTATTGCAAAGTTTGTTATATTAGTTTAGAAAATGGTTTATTGGAAATTTTATTCAAAAAAATAATTTTCGTGTAATTCGCATTATTGAAAAGGATAAAGTTTGGGAATCAAAAGGATGAGAGAAGCAATCTTTTACGAAGTTTTAAATGATAATGTTATCAAGTGTAATATATGTCAAAGACATTGTTTAATATCCGAAGGTTTGAGAGGTTATTGTTCTACCAGATTGAATCGTTGTGGAAAACTATTCACTCTATCTTACGGAATGGTTTCTACGTTATCTGTAGCGCCTATTGAGAAAAAACCACTTTTTCATTTTTATCCGGGTTCAAGGTGGTTTTCATTGGGTACTTTTGGTTGTAACTTTCTTTGTCCGGGTTGTCAGAATTGGGAGATTGCTCATATTAAGATACCCGAGTGCAAATCAGAAAAAAGTTCAAGATTTATCAAATATGTTTCTCCTAAAGAAGCAATCCGAATGGCAAAAAAAGAGGATTGTATTGGATTATCTTTTACCTATAATGAACCTACTATATGGTTTGAATATACCTTGGATTGCTCAAAGTTGGCAAAAAAAGAAGGATTACTTACAAACTATGTTACAAATGGATTTATTACAAAAGATGCACTTGATGAAATTGGAGAATATCTTGACTCATTCAGAGTCGATGTAAAGGGTTTTTCCAAGAAATCTTATAGTATGATTGCCCATATAGAGGGATTTGATGGTATTATGGAAGTTACGAAAAGAGCCAAGCACAAGTGGGATATGCATATTGAAATTATTACGAATATTATACCTACTTTTAACGATGATGAGTATCAACTTAAAGGAATCGCCAATTGGATAAATGATGAGTTAGGAGCAGATACACCTTGGCATTTGACGAGGTTTGTTCCTAATTTCAAATTGTCTCATATTGATTATACTCCAATTGAGACACTTGAAAAGGCGAGGGAAATTGGTTTCGATTCCGGTCTCCTTTATGTTTACTTAGGAAATGTTCCGGGTCATAAAGGAGAGAATACGTATTGTCCTTATTGTAATAAATTACTTGTTGAGAGGGATTCTTATAGTATATTACGGTATAATATTATTGATGGCAAATGTCCAGTATGTAAAAAATTGATTACTGGTAGATGGAAATAAGTAAAATCGTTTATAAATTTAGTCAATTTTATTTTGAGTTCAATCCTTTTTTGCAAGATAGGGTTATTTTTTTATTGAATTAAATTGTTTTTAATATTAAAATAAAATTTATAGATTTTTTAAAATAGA
>CAZBIT010000522.1:0-2101 GCA_964491835.1 uncultured bacterium | reverse complement strand
CGATGAGGTCGCCGGCGATGGCCGCGAGGCTCGTATCCTTGAGCAAGAGACTCTTAAAGGCGTGGACGCCAAAGGTCAAGGGGTCAAACTTGGAAATTACTCTCACAAAACTTTTTCTTTCAACTCATTTATCATAACCTTTTTCGCTTCAAGGTCATTCTGCATTTTTAGCCGTTCTGATTTTTTTATTTCGAGAAAATCTTCTTCCTTTTTTCTTTCGGTAATAAGGCTCTCTAAAATCTTCTCTTTATTCACTAACCTTTCTCTTACCCATTTGCTTTCCTTAACCACCGATGTTATTTTTTCTTCTTTTTGCCGTAAATCTGAAATCGCTTTATCAAGTTTGGTACTTTTTTCAGAATAACTTCTAATTAACTCAACTATTTTTGTCTGTGCGGTTGATAATCTGTTCTTTTTATCATAATAATCCTTATAAAATTCATTTAATTCTTCCTCTGAAACTTTCTGTTCTTCACGAAGGTTTTCTATCTTTTCTTTAAGAATGTTTAACTTTTCTTTATTTTCTAAATATTTTATTTCGTTTTCATTTATTTTATTTTTAATTTCGACTTCCTCGACTTCGATATTTTTAATATTTTCCTGAAGTGTTCTTTTCTTTTCTTTTGCAAGTGCCAAACTCATTTGTTGATTATTCAGAATATCCACTATATTATTATATTCTCTTTGAGCGTCGCTTAACTTATTCTCATATTCAATCATATTTGTTTTTAAATTTTCTATATATGCATCTTCTTTTATAAGTTCGCCCTCGAGTATTTCCTGAACGGATTTCAGTCCATTTATATTTTTTATAAGAGTTTCCTTATTTTGTCTGATATTAAAAATCTCATTTCTGAAAATTTCACTTTCTTTTGTTTTTAATTCGGTTTTTAATCTTTGATATTTTCTTACTTTTACTGCCTGTCTTTTTAATGAATTGACTTTTCTTTCTATTTCAATGATAATATCGTTCACTCTAAGAAGGTCCTGTCTTGTGCTTTCTAATTTTCTAAAGGTTTCACTTCTTCTCTTTTTATATTTCGTTATTCCTGCTGCTTCGTCGAATAACTTTCTTCTATCTTCCAATTTATCACTAAGAATTTCTTCAACCATATTTAATTCAATTACAGAATAAGCCTCAGCACCAATTCCCGTATCCATAAAAAGGTCAGTTATATCCTTCAACCTGCAAGGAACATTATTCAAAAAATATTCACTTTCCCCGGAACGAAATATTCTTCTTTTTACTTCAACCTCAGAATATTCGATTGGCAATAAATTTTTATTATTCTGTAAAACAAGAGCGACTTCAGCCATACCAAATGGTTTTCTGTTTTCAGAACCATTAAATATTACGTTCTCCATTTTTTCGCTCCTGAGCGTAGAAATTTTTTGTTCTCCTAATACCCATCTAATAGCGTCAACTATATTCGTTTTCCCACACCCATTTGGCCCAACTATACAGGTAACGCCTTCATCAAACATTAATTCCGACTTTCTTCCAAATGACTTGAAACCGAATATTTTTACCTTTGATAAATACATGGTCTTAACAACTTTCCAATTTAAATTTTATAAAACCCAGAAAAAATTATTGTAATTCGCTCAATAAATTTCACTATTGCTGAATGTAAACGTTAATAAAAAATTTTATAAAATTATATGTATTGTGAAAATTCTGGTAATATAGTGAAGATACCATCACTAAAATAACAATAATTAAACCAAAAGATACAGTAATCTTACTTAAAGGCACTTGGACTGAGATACTTATGATTTTTACCAATCTAATGATATACCATAAAATAAAAAATAAAACGATAAAAAGTGATAAGTATGTAACACCTTTATATTTTAAAGCAGGATACAAAATCATTGCTAAAGGAATAAGAAACAAATTATTCACCCCCGACCAAAAAACTATGTGAAGAATGTTATTATAATTTAATCTCACTCTCTGGAAAATACCCCATATGTAAAGTAACCAAGACGCAATTATAAAACAAACCAATAAAATAAGAGATATATATAACATAAAATAAATCGGATTCCAAGCAAGCTTTCCGATTATTTCTTTAATAATATTTATGAAAATAAAATG
>CAZBIT010000521.1:0-2112 GCA_964491835.1 uncultured bacterium | reverse complement strand
CCTAATGGGATTGAAGTTGCAGTTAGGTTGATTTTTAATAAGTTGCAAAGCTATGGGAACAAATTGAAGAATTTTAGGATAATTATAATATTTACAAATAGTGGGCAGTAGAGGACTCGTCCACTAGGGATGGATCCGCCTAAGGCAGAAACCTCCGACCTTATACTTGTAAGGTATATGATTGAATCTCATAAAGTATTTTTAAATAATAACTTACAGTTGTAATGGAATTTATGGGACCCCAATCAGACCAGCAGTTTTTCCATTTATTTACTGAATTTTTTCAATCATTTCCTTAGCTTTTAAATATTCATTGGAGGTTCTTGCCGATTCTAAAGCCTCCTTAAGTTTATCAAGAGCAGCATCCTTTTGACCAGAGTTAATTAGTAATTCTGTAAGTGTCATTTTGTCCCAAAATAACGTACTATAAGATTCTGCTTTTTGAGCATATATGAGTGCTGTTTTAATATTTACATTATGTTTTAATGAAAACTTTGAATAAAAAACGTATGGCCAATAACTGTCCTCAATATTCCAGCGATTAGCATATTTTTCCATCCACTTGTCAAATAATTTCATACCCTTCTCAATCTGATTTTTATAAGCATATGAATAAGCCATAAGAAAAAGAATCCAATGGTCACTGCTGTATTCTGGTAATGATGAATATTCTTCCGATAGCTCCACAGCCTGTTCAATTTTTATACCATGCTCAAACAGAAAACGAGCGTATTCCTTTTTACAGTAATACTCTCGTGGGGCCAAGTCAATAATCTTTTGATAATAATTATCAACTCTTTCAATATCATCCTTACGTTCATAATAATATAAAAGAGAAACTAAACCTCGTAATTTAGTATCATTTTCAACTTTAGATGTATCACTAGTACTTACTTTCGAAAATCATTATAATTATGTTTCATAGTAAAAAGTATATTCTGGTTTAATAAATAGCACGTGTCATTCCCGCAAAAGCGGGAATCCATATAACATTCAAGGTTTTTTGTATAATGGATTCCCATTTTCATGGGAATGACATGTTTTGTTTATCGATAAGTAGTCTATAACCTCAAATAAATAATTTTATCTATTTTTGCAAGTAAGAACTAGTTTTCCCAAAATATATAAACATTTCGAAAAGTATTTAAATAATGAGTGAAGGATTTGGGGAAAATAGTTTTTTCCTTATTAATTATTTTAAGCAATACTTTTTGATCTCCTTTAAAAAATCCCAGATAATTTATTAATATTTAGTTTTTTTCAGTAGTTTTTCTATGAAAATGAGCTTTTTTTATAATCTATTCTAAAATCTTGATATAGACAATGGTGCCTAACAAAAGATAACATAATCTATTATCCAATAAGATAATAAAACACAAGAAAAACAGAACTAAATCATAATTTATTTCCTATCAATGATTAACTTACCACCAACACCCACATTCTCGGGTAGGTTTTCTTTAATTACAACTACAAATGCTTCTCTTCGTAATTTGTAAGCTTTTTCAAGAGCATCTGTAACTTCCTTTACCAATACTCTTTTTACTTCCACATCTTCAATTTTTGGCCCATTTATTGTTACATTTGGCATTTTTTTACCTCCTATATCTTTTTATTGCACTTTATTTCGCAGATTTGAAACTCATTGTTAATATTAACAATTAAAAGAATAAATGTCAATATTTAAACTTTGCAATTTAATAGCAGTATCTATTATTAGAATCCAAGTGGTAATTTTTGCAGAAGTGAATTATTAATATTATCCAATATATACTGTTCTGATACACATGGTATTTTGTGATCAACTCCATATAAAGTAAAAAACATCTGCCAATCTATTTTTTCTACATCTTGATGGTATGGTAATGCTTCATGAAAAAGTGAAATCAAATTTCCTTCCATTACATCGTAACCCAAAAATCCTATTTTAAATTTGCTATCCATTATTTTCTTTCCTCTATTACATTGTTTGGTATTTTCCGCACCATTGTTAATCCGACATCATTGCAACCTTTTGTAAATGTAAATACATCCAAATTATCATTCTTCTCCAATTCTTTTCGTAGTTTCCAAGTATCATTACATAATCCTTCCCTTAAATAATCTTTGCTC
>CAZBIT010000520.1:0-2113 GCA_964491835.1 uncultured bacterium | reverse complement strand
AAAAATAAAAATAAAATAATAAATATTGCTGCTAATCGATTAGATTTCATATTATCCTTTAAATTATAACTATTTAAATATTATAATCAGAAACGTCCTCCTCTTTTTCTCCTCACATCTCTTATCCGCTTTATTCTCTTAATATTAATTATTATATCGTAATTTTCACGTAGTTAGTTTATCTCTATTTTCATATATTTTCAATATAGCATCTGCGATGTCGTCCATATCCTTTTTTGGTCCGAGAAGCATATTTTGAGTGAACCATACTGCTTCTTCACATAACTGGTCATTGTCAGGATAATTGTTTTCTTCCCAGTATCTTTTAATTCTTTCTTTTGAAAATAGTCGCTGAAAACCTCTTGAGTTTAATGCTTCTTTAATAAGTCCGTACTTATATTGAGGCCCATATCCTCCTGAAGATGGGATGCCTTCTGCATCAAGTGCTTTAAGGAATTTACTCCTGGGAACACCACTAAATAATTCCTTTTTATATCTGAATGGATAAAGATGATATGCAGATTTTGTTGCTCCATCAGCCAGTTTGAATGGAATAATTCCAGGGATATCTTTGATTCTTGATGTTAGATAAGTAGCATTCTCATGACGAATATCGGCATCTTTTATAATTCGTTTCATCTGGGACATCAGTATAACCGCCTGGAATTCCTGCATTCTGTAATTAGTTCCTCTAAATGCGTTTGGTCCATTCCCCTTTACACTTCCAACGTATCTTCCAACGTTATGGAATGACTGGCATTTGTCAATCAATGTTTCATCCATACTAGTAACTGCACCACCTTCTCCAGAAGGTAAATTTTTTGAATTTTGGAAACTGAAACAGCCTAAATCGCCCATTGTTCCGCATTTTTTACCTCTATATTCTGCAAGCCATGCTTGGCAGGCGTCTTCAATTACAACAAGATTATGTTTTTTAGCGATAGCGTTAATTCTGTCCATATCGCAGGGAAGCCCCAAAATATGCACAGGCAGTATCGCTTTTGTTCTTTCAGTGATTCTCGTTTCTATTTTGTTCGGATTCATTGTAAATGTTTCAATATCTGTGTCAACAAAGACAGGCAATGCTTTTGTAAGGAAAACTACGTTATATGTTGCGATAAATGTATAGGGTGAAACAAGCACTTCATCTCCTGCATCGATGCCGAGAACGTGAAGAGCGACAAGTAGAGCAGTAGTTCCGCTTGCAGTAGCGCAACAAGATTTTGCCCCAATTAATTCGGCATACTTTTTTTCAAACTCATCTACTTTTTTCCCTCTTCCTCTGAACCAATTTCCACTTCGCAATACTTCTAAAATTTCATCTTCTGCACTTCTGTCCCAGATTGGCCAGTCATACCATTTTTTTGTTCTAACAGGCTGGCCACCATTAATGGCAAGTGTGCTCGCATTTTTTGTAATATTTCCGTATGAGCCGAATTTTGCTGTAGCAATGGCGGAAATTGTTCCTACCGATGCAGTGGTTAAAAATGTTCTTCTTGTTATATTATTTTTACTCATATTTGTTGCTCCTATATTATTTACGAATTATTAAAAATGTTAAGATATATTATAATTAAATATAAAATTTAATTGTAGAATAAGCAATAAAATTTAATAGAAAATAGGAGTATTTTTAAAGTAGTTGTTAAAGAGATTATAATAAATATAATTATAATGATTTAATAGTATTTAAATATTTCTACAGGTGTTACAAAAACTTTAAAATTCATCTTTCCTAAGTTGTAATTTTGGGAATCGTACTTAAATAAATTTTACTAAAAAAGGCATTGACATTAAAGATTTTTCGTTAGAATCATTTTAGTCAATTTGTTCGTTTTAATTTAATTGACTTTCAGAAGTTAATATAGTAAATTTTTACTAAAGTAATAATTATGATAAATTTTTTGGGTAAAAAAGATTATGGAAATAAAAAAATATGTTTATTGGGAAGATGAAGGGATGTTGCTTGGTTATTTGGTTGAATACCCTGATTACAGGACACAAGGGGAATCCCTTGAAGAATTAAAAAAGAATTTAAAAGATATATATAATGATTTGACAGGTGGTTCAATTCCTTGTGTACGTAAAGTTTCAGAACTGGAAGTTTCATGAA
>CAZBIT010000519.1:0-2115 GCA_964491835.1 uncultured bacterium | reverse complement strand
TAGAATGGCTCGGTAAACAAAATGGCGATGGTGAAATTATCATCAATAGTTTTGAACCTGCTGTAAAATTTGATAAGAATAATAAACTTGTCAGAGCATTTGTGAAATCAATTCGCAATCAAGGTTGCTCACCCACATTTAAATTGAAGACAGGTACATCAGATATGAATATAGTTGCACAAAAATGGACCTGTCCTATAGTCGCTTATGGGGCTGGTAATTCCTCTCTTGACCACACACCAAATGAATACCTGTCAATCGATGAATATCTTAAATCAATTGAAGTTTTAAAATCTGTGATAATTTATTTGTGATTTATTAAAATAATAAAATAATGAAATTGTTTAGATTATGAACCAAGTTTGGAATGACACTAAATTGTTTTTATTTAATTTTATTAATTGAAAATTTCGATGTAAAACAAAAATAAATAAGTTTTATTAAAGGTTATTTAAGGAGGAATTATGTCAGACATTACAAGACGTCATTTTTTAAAAACTTCTGCTGGAGCAGTATCCGCAGTCGCTTTCACTAAACCATTTTCTACGAAATTAAGAGAAGAAAGTTTTTTGATAAATGAGAACGCAAAAATTTATACAATATTTCTTGACACACCGGTTTCCAGAGATGACACTGCAGTTATTCCAACATCAAATGAAGAAATTTTAAACAAGTTAAAAAGCGGTTGTGATGGAGTCGATTTTATTATAAGAGACACGACAAAATCTGCAAAACTTGAATCAATTATTAACGAAATGAAAGATTTGAAAAATTTAAAATTCGATGGAGTTCTTATCATTGGTGTTTCAAGAAATTATGCACTGACAGAGACAGGGCTCCCAACAATAGTTGTTTATAGTATTCACGATTTTATGAATCTTCCTTATGCACTTTATAAAACTCAAGGTAAAATCATTACTACCACTATAGATTTATGGAATATGTGCACCTCATCAGATATAACTAATAGTATGTATAATGATTTGATAGAAAAAATAAAGTTGATAAGGGCACTTAAAAAGATGAAAGAAGCTAAAATTCTTGCCGTTGCTGATTCTGAATTTGTCAATGTTTATCAAGGAGATGAAAGAAAAACTCATCCTCCAAACTATAATGAGATGTTTCTGAATACTTTAGACCAGGATTTAGGAGTAAAGGTTACCAAAATTGGACTTAATGAAGTTGCAGACGACGAAGAAATTAAAAACATCTGGTTTAAAAGAAATAAAGAAGCAGAAGATTTTGCAAAAATGTGGATTAGTGAAGCGAAAGGTATGATAAATACTATGGAATCTGAAGTAGTGAGATCGGGCAAATTGTATCTTGCTTTAAATATATTATTGAAAAAATATGATGCTTCCGCAATTGCATTTCATATAAGGTCGCTTATTAAAAATCCAAGACCTGAAGATAGGGTCTGGCCAAGTATGGGTAATACTGAACTTCAGAAACAGGGCATAGTTGGATGTTGTCAGGCACATATAAATGTTGTCCTCACTCATATGTTAGCACAATATGCCTTTGGAAGACCAAGTATGATGGGGGATTTTATGGTTGATACTTTTAACAATATAACATATATGATGCATTGTGGTGCTCCGATTAATCCTCTTGGTGGAAATGATAGAATTCCTTATGTTATAGTTGACCACAGAGAAAGATTAGTGAGAGAACATTCAAAACCGGGAGTCGGTGCAGTTTTAAGAGTTCTGTATCCACCAAATGAACCTGCGACAATATGGAGAATTGATATACTTAGCAAGGATATACTCGTTCATACTGGCACTACTATTTCGAGACCTGCTTTTTATAAAGACCATTTCGATGAGACAATGTGTAGAACCAAATTTGCTATTAAAGTAAATAATGCGAAAAAAATTCAAAGCCATATTTATCCTGATAAATATGGAGTGCATAGAAGTGGAACTATAGGTGATTTTAGGGAAAGGATAAAGGATTTAGGAACGCTTATAGGGTATAATGTGGTGGAAGAAGATGTTTAGTTAAATATAGTAATTTCATTTTTAAAAAGTTAAGTTAAAATAATAAGAACAAATTATGGTTAAGACATCAAGAATTTTTATTGTAATTTTTATTTTCTTTGGAGTTATACAA
>CAZBIT010000518.1:0-2122 GCA_964491835.1 uncultured bacterium | reverse complement strand
ATATCGGAAATGGTAGATTTAGTGTAAATAACCGTGAATTAAAAGCAACATACCAAGAAGCAGGAGATGAAATTATAAAAAAAGTAAAAGAATTATTTAGGGATATTGATGAAAAAAAATATATTGAAATAGGATTTGAGATATGGGGTAATATACACGGTATTGACGGTCCTATACAAAATCATTATGAATGTCGTTTAGTAGGAGAATACATAAATGGCAAAATGTACTTGTGGGTGAGTATTAAAGATAATTATCGGAATGAATTAATGATATAAAAAAATTATGCAAAATTTTCTTTACAATTTATATAACTCGGATAGGATATGATATGATATAAATTTCTTCCTGCTTAAATCTATTTTTTAATTTCTCTTTATATTTAATTAATGCTATGTCAACTTTAGTTTTTTTATTTATAGGAATATCAGCATAAATTTTTATTGTTTCGTCAACTACTGTACTTCCATTATTCATTGTCCACGTTCCAATATTAACATCAGAAGATATTGAATAATCACCTAATAAACTTTTTAATTCAGTTCCAGTTACAACGAAATATTTTTCAGGAAATTTATTGCCGTAATTATCATAGGTAGGAATGTAAATCTCATATCTAATATATTTTTTAACGGTGCTTTGAGGAGTTCGCTTTTTTGACTGTTTTGAATGTGACATCATGTCCTTGTTTTAATTCTTGTGCCGTTCCATTTGGTACACCAAATGTTTTGTCAGAAATGACTTTAATGGGTTTTTTCCCTATAATAAAAGATAAAGCCCTATCCCTTTCTTTATTACTTTTAAATGTTATTTTTTCCATCTATATCACCTCTTTACCATTTATTTTAACACTGGATAGGTTAAAATAGTTTCTCTATAATTATCGTAAGAATTTTTATTTAAGTTAAGTTATTTGAAAAATTGCATTTAAAATATAAAAATATATATTCAAATGTCAAGAAAAATATTTACTTTTCATAAAAAGAATTATTAGGATTTTTCAAATATACAATTACTTTGTTTTTTACTGTAATTTATAGATAATTAAGAACCTATAAAATATTTATTTATACTTTACCTTACGACAAATTTTTCACTATCTTCGCACCTGTTGTCCTCGGTGAACCTATTTTTATATAAGGAGAAAGAAACTCCCATCCCTTTTTTTCATATACATTACCAAGTTCCAGCATTGCTTCTACTGCTTGTGCAACATTGTTATTTCGTTTTGCCTCAAGCATATCCGAAGCACTTGAATTTGCAAGCAGTCCCAGAGCAAAGTATGTCTCGGCATATTTCAAGTCCTCATTTTCAGTCCCTTCTAAATCGGATTCAATTCTATTCATTATAAATCTGTGTGCCTGATTAATCACAGTAATAATTATCAGGTCACTAATATTGGATTCAACCTGATAATCAACAAACACCCTTTCACCGTGCTGTATATTCCCATCTGGCATTTTTGATAATGTCCCGACTTTATAACCAACCTGATAATCTGTCCCTTTCACATAATCAGTATAATAATCATAATAAACCTTCACTACCTGTGAAACAGTGACAGAACAGGAAAATTCCGCAATTGAACTTCCCACACCCGAACCCACAGAAGATGCTGAACCGGGAGTTCCTTTTCCCTGAAGACGTTTAATTTTGCCATCTTTATAATTTATTACAAAATCTATTCCTTCATTAAATTCTTTTGTCTCATCTGAATCAAACACTTTCACAGAACCTTTAATTATATCTGGATTGGACAATTCCTCCCACGCATTAAACGTTGAAAATGTCACAGTATCTGGAGGAACAACAGAATTGACCTTTTTAATCCTTTCAGAATCTACTCGTATATTACCGTTCTGTAAATAATTTTCTCTGTTCCCTAACATCAGAACTTCTTCATTCTGAATATCTGAACTTCCAACAACACCGAAGTATAAATCTGACACTTCCCTGATTGTGGTGAACCATTTTTTTACAGAAACAATCGCTGGGAAACTAATTACCGGTGAAGCAACTGGCGACGTTATTAGTAAGCCCTGTCCTGGTCCTCTTAATGGCATCGTTTACCTCCAATTTAAATATATTATTACCCAAAAATCGTGAAATGAAAAATAATATT
>CAZBIT010000517.1:0-2144 GCA_964491835.1 uncultured bacterium | reverse complement strand
CTATTCGATGAAATCTTGATGACAGGAGCGACAAGTGAACCCACTGGAGTTCCCCTACCGGTTGTAAATGCAATTACCTGAGCACCCCCAGCAGTCATCCCAGTTATCGACTGAACATCATTACCCGGTGTATCCATTATAACAAGTCCTTTTTTTGAAGGCGAAAATCCATATTCTAAAACCTCAACAACATTTGAACTTCCTCCTTTATAAATACATCCAAGAGATTTTTCCTCGATTGTGGTTATTCCACCTTTGATATTTCCAGGAGTTGGGTTTGAATTTAAAATGTCAATGCCAATATCAAGTGCCCTTTTCTCCATTCTTGACACTATTTCTATAATTTTTTCTCCAACTTCACGATTAATAGCACGCTTTTTTAAAAGATGCTCTGCACCAATAAATTCCGTAGTTTCAGAAAGAATCACAGTTCCACCTTTTTCGATTAATTTATCACTTGCATAGCCAAGCGCCGGATTTGCGGTTAAACCAGAAAATGAATCGGAACCCCCACATTCGGTCCCCAAAATAAGTTCACTCAAATTTATCTCTTCTTTCTTCATTTTTTTAATATCGGAAATAAAATCCTTACATATTTCTATTCCCTTTTTTGCAGTTTCTGCAGAACCTCCTTCCTCTTGAATAATGAGTAATTCAACGTCTTTTTCGCTGTCTTTGATTCTTTTAACGAGTTCCGAACTAGAAAGCGTTTCACATCCCAGAGATATAACAAGAACTTTTGCAACATTAGGATTTTTGCCAATACCCGAAAGCGTTCGTATTGTCTGTTCATTATCTACTTCAATTTGTGAACAACCATATTGATTATCTAAAACAAGCACTTCTGGAATATTCTCCTTAATCATATAACCTGTTCTCAATGCACAGGAAACAGACGGTATAATCAGAAGATAATTCCTCACCCCTGATTTACCATCTTCCCTTTTATAACCCATAAAATAATTAATATCCATCACAATCAATAATCTTTACAATCTTATTTTACCTATAGTATTATTTATTATTGCAATTACTTAATATTAATATCATCTTCTTTTTTAAAAGAAACTGGTTTTGCTCGTGTGCCCTTTATATTATGCACGTGAATCCATTCACCGGGTTCTATATTAACAATTGCAATTCCAATTGGTTCACCATATTTTACGATTGGCTCGCCTTTTTTTATCTTATGTAATGCAATTTTATGCCCTGCGGGTATCTCATTTTGAATTTCGATAATTCTATCATCGACTTTAAACCTATCACCACTTTTTTTCTGTTTTAGAGAAGTAACAACGTTATCATTTTCATTGATTAATATTATATTATCAGATAAATTATATTTCATAGCCAATTATGATTTAATTTTTGGATAATTTTATCTTCCAAATGAAACTCCAAGGGTTTCAGCGGTTTTTACAATTTCACCTTCCGGGTCAACCGCCTTGAAAGAACTTACTGCTTCTCTTATAGCAATTGATTTAATGTGTGGGGTTTTAAGACAAACCATCTCCCCAAAACATCTTTTTGCAGCAAGGTCAACAGCAGTAGAACCAAACCTTGAACTCAATATCCTATCAAAAGCACAGGGAGCACCACCCCTTTGTAGATGACCAAGGACAGTAACTCGAGTTTCAATTCCTGAGCGATTTTTTATAAGTTGAGCAACTTTATTCCCAATTCCTCCAAGTCGTTCCACTCCCAATTCTTTATCTGCAGAACTTAAAATCGTTACATCTTCACCGATTGGTTTCGCTCCTTCTGCTACCACAACTATGCTGAATTTACTCCCCCTCTTACTTCTTTCCTTTATCTTTTCAACAACTTTTTCAGTACTGAACGGAATTTCCGGGATTAAAATTACATCTGCACCTCCAGCAATCCCTGATTCCAAAGCAATCCATCCTACATATCTTCCCATAGTTTCAATTATCATTGCTCTATGATGACTTTCTGCCGTCGTATGAAGCTTATCTATCGCTTCGGTTGCGGTTACGATTGCAGTTTGAAAACCAAATGTCATATCAGTCGCCTTTAAATCATTATCTATTGTTTTTGGTATTCCAATAACATTTACACCCTTCTCTTCAAAAAATCTGTTTGCTATTTTAAGCGAACCATCACCACCTATTACTATTAAAACA
>CAZBIT010000516.1:0-2148 GCA_964491835.1 uncultured bacterium | reverse complement strand
TGATGAGACTGTTGAAAAAATAGATTTATAAATGAGATTGTTGCACAATTCGTTTTTGTCATTTTGAGTGGAGTCCCTAACCTTCGGGACGGAATCGAGAAATCTATAAAAAACAGATGTCTCAACCTCATCCAACTTACGCTGGATTCCGCTCAACATGATAATAAAATGTATTATTTATGAATTTTTTAACAATCTCTTATGAATTATTAAAAAATAAAATATTTTGATATTATTTGATTTAAATCAAAAATTATGGTATATTTTTCTAAAAAAATTAATCATTAAATATGAATATAAAAACCACAGAGAAAGAAGTAGTAAGCTGGATTTCCGAGAACATTAATAATATTTTAAAATCCAGCGGTTATCCTTTCGAAGAATCAACTGTTGAATCACTTCTTAAAGGCGAAAAATCGTACCGTTTTCCAGATATAGTAATATGGAAAAAATTAATTAGTAGAGAATCTTTTGCTTTTTTTGAATTGAAAGTACCTGGTAAACAAGAAGATTTATCAATAGTACTTGAAAAAGCTAAAATTCTTAAAGTTAAATACTGCATTGTTTGGAATTTTAATGAAGGAACTTTATATGAAATAGATAATATTCCCAAATTACAAAGAATAAAAGATTATCCGACTTTTGTTATGTCTGATATTGAAGAATGGAAACAAGTACAAACTCAAATTAAAATAAAAAATTGCCTAGTTAAATTTTTGGATGATTTAAGAGAACTTCAAAATAAAGGAAACCTGCACGATTTTATTCCTGATAAAGTATTTTTTATAAAACTTTTAAGAGAATGCGTTGATAGTTTGTATCCTTATATGTATGAAAAGTTAAAGAATGAAGTAAAAAATAGAAAATTAAAGAACGAAATAGAAGGATGGGCAACTAAACAAGGAATTGCAACAGTAAGTGATAATCAATTTTATGAAATTTTGGCAAAACAATGGGTGTATAAGATTATAAACAAAATTATTTTTTATCTTACTTTAAAAAGAAATTTTAAAAATTTACCTGAATTATATAAAGAACCTTCTTATCCCCAGAAAATGGATTATATATTGAAAAAATCTTTCAAAGACGCACAAAATATTGATTGGCTTGCTGTCTTTGAGGAAGATATTATTGATGAAATTGGTTTTCCTGTGGAAGGAGATGAAATTTTAAATAATTTGTTGGAAAGTTTAAAGAAATATAATTTTGAGAACCTAAAAGAAGACGTAATTGGAGAAATTTTTGAAGAATTAATACCCACTGTTGAAAGACACAATTTAGGACAATACTTTACAAGAGAGGATTTAGTTGATTTAATTATAGGATTTGTTGTTAATAATGAAGATGGATTTTATATAGATCCAACCTGTGGAAGTGGGACATTTTTAAATAGAATATATTCAAGGGTAAAATGGTTATCAAATTATACAAAAATACATAGACAAATTCTATCTCAAATATGGGGTATAGATATTTCGCATTTTCCAGCAGGATTAGCAACAATAAATCTTTTTAGACAAGATATATCAGATTATACTAATTTCCCAAGAGTTATAGTGAAAGATTTTTTTGCAGTTGAAACTGAACAGGAATTTGAATTTCCGCCCACAAAAAAGCCGATTGGAGAATTTCAGAAAGAGAAAATTAATATCCCTTATTTTACAGGAATGGTTGGTAATTTCCCATATATAAAACAAGGATTGATTGAAAGGAAAGTCAAAGGATATAAAAAATATTTAACAAATGTTTTAGCAAAAGATTGGTTTTTTGATTACTCTGAAATATTTGATAAAAAAAGAATTGATGAAAATATAATTAATCATTTGAAATCTAATAATTATTTGAAAAAAAATAAGCAAATAGAAGATTGGGTTGAAGACAAACAGTTAGAACTAAAGTTATCAGGACAGGCTGATATATATGCTTATTTGTTTTTACATTCTTCAAAATTTTTAACAGAAGATGGTCGGTTAGGATTTATTACCTCAAATTCATGGCTTGATGTTTCTTATGGTTTAGAACTTAAGAAATTCTTCTTAAATAAGTTTAAAATTATAGCAATTGTTTGTTCTTGGGTGGAGCCCTGGTTCGAGGATGCATCAGTGAACACAATTTTTACAATTCTTGAAAGATGTGAAAATAAAAAGG
>CAZBIT010000515.1:0-2149 GCA_964491835.1 uncultured bacterium | reverse complement strand
AAACCGCAGAAGTTCTCTTCAAAAATCCTCGCCGTGATATTTTAAAATTATTTACCATAAAATTTCTCCATAAATTTTTATTATAATATACCTAATAATCAAACTGAATAATTCATAAAATTCTTTTTTTATATAAAAAGTTGTTAATTTCTGAATAATTAAATAAAAGCAGTATTAAAAGATCCTGAAACAAGTTCAGGATGACAAAACCATCTCCTATGCTATTCCGTGCCGATAATTCGGGATCAGAATCTTTAAACCTATAGAAAATGGATATAATATTAATTCTTTCATAATATAAACATTTCAATATAAAAGAGAAAACAACAAATTTATAAACATGTAAGGTTAAATACCTGATAACATTAAAAAAAATAATTATAGAAATGAGTTGCACGAAACTTAAATAATTTGACAAACAGGTCAGTATTAACACATAGGCAAGAAAATATGTAATTATCTTGAAGATTCAGCATAAAAAACAAATCTAAAGTTTCCTCAATAATTTAAAAACTTTTACTTTAAGTATTAAAAAACGAATTAAATCCTAAATTTACTCTGAACCTCCGTTGCTTCATTTATTTGTTCGTCATAAGTAGGAAGGTCAAACTCCTTCAGGACATTAAGAACTTTAACATTAGGGTCTAAACTTTCAATTGTTGCCCAGTTTTCTGGATGCCATATTTTAATTCGTATCTTCCTTCCGTATTTCTTCTGAACTGCATCAAACTTTCGAACTTGTGGCCAAATATGAACAAACGCTTTCTCAAGATTAATAGGTGCACAAACCCACCTTGCGAATTGACCATCCGAAGCAACTTCATCTCCGGATATGTCAAAAATCCTCGCATCTTCCCCTGTGCTCGAGACAATATAATAATGATTTAACCAGGCATGATGTCTAAGAAGCCCAACATACGATGCTTGTGAAGGAAAGAAAACAATTTCCGCACCATCTTTCTTTAGATGTTTCCAACTCTCAAGCCAGGCAGCATCATAACAAATCTGCACTCCAATTGTTCCAAAATCGGTTTTAAACACTGGTGGCCTGATTGGACCAGGTGTAACCCCACCACCCTGGTAATAAACTTTTGGCCTAATTTCAGTGGAGACAGGATGGACTTTATTAAATGTTCCAACAATACCTCCCATACGGTCGATAATAATTGCACTATTATAAAAATGTTCATCCTTTTTCGTAAGCAAGGAGCAAACAATATAACATTTATGTTTTTTTGCATATTCTGCAAACTGACTTGTAATAGGTCCTGGAACCTTTTCATCTTCCGCAAGGTCTGCCAATGGTTTTCTCTCATTTACCCATGAATTTGGGAAGGTTTCTGGAAGACATATAATATCTGGCTCAAAAGCAATAACACTTTCCATTCTATTAAATATATCTTTAATTCTTTTTTCTATTGTTTGTTCGGGCCAAAGTCCTTTAAGACAGATACTTGCTACCCATACTTCTCTTGGCAATCTTCTTACGGATTTTGCACAACTTAAAGAAACCGTCCCTAAACCTGATGCTCCAACCACTCCTAACCCAATACCAGTTGAACTCCTTTTTAAAAAACTCCGCCGTGATATATCTTTTTTGCTCATAATGCATCCTTTCCAATTTATATTTCCCCCCCAATAAAATTTTCTAAATCTCAAACTTTAAATAAAATTGATTACAGACGATATTTGTCTTGAATTTCCGTTTCATTTTTAATTCTTTCATCATACGTAGGTTCGCCAAATTCCCTCAATACATTAAGAATTTTTACATCAGGGTCTCTACTTTCAATTGCTACGAAACCTTCAACATCAAAAACTTTAAGAAAAATCTTTCTGCCATATTTTTTAAATATTGCAGGAAACCTATCCCGTATTGGCCAAACAGGGACACATAATTTCTCAAGATTAATTGGAGCACACACGTATCTCACAAAAGTACTACTTGAATCAATATCAGCACCCGACATATCGACAATCCTTGCATCTTCTCCTGTACTTGATACAACATAATACTGATTTCTCATTGCGTGAAAATTAAGAATCCTCCCACCCGGAAACTGCGACGGAAAGAAAACAATCTCAGCACCATCCTCTTTGAGCTATCGCCAACTTTCAAGCCCGTTGGCATCGTAACAAATCTGAACGC
>CAZBIT010000514.1:0-2160 GCA_964491835.1 uncultured bacterium | reverse complement strand
GGTTCTTGGTGCAGGTTATGGAATGACAAAGGGAAGAAAGTATGGTGAACCGTGTAATGTTAATTCATTAAAAGAAATGACCATTGAAACTGCAAAAAAGGTGAAGGGATGGTGTAAGGTTGTATATGTTGATGCAACAGTTGCTATGATTATTGGTGTAGTTGTTACTTCAAGTTTTATGCTTGCTGGTGCTGGGATTCTTCGTCCAGAACAACTTGCTCCACAAGGTCCCTCGGTTGCATTTGAACTTTCAAGAATATTTGGTAAACTCTGGGGAGAAATAGGAGCGATTCTTTTTATTGTTTCTGGGTGTGCTGCTTTAGTCAGCACGGCTGTGGGACAATTTGCGGGATGGCCAAGATTGATTGCAGATTCTCTTAGAATTTGTTTCCCTAATTTTAATAAAAAATTTCAATGGTCAACGCAATTCAGAATTTTTATAACAATATTTTTTATAACCAACATTATTATAATATACACACTTGGAATAGAACCAGTATTTATTATTAAAATAAGTGCAATACTTGACGGGCTTCTTTTAACTCCGTTACAGGCAATTCTCGTATTAATCGGATTAGTGTGGGTTTTACCAAAACTTTTGTCTCGTGAAGCATACGATATTTTAAAACCGCATTGGATTTTCATAGTAGGATTAATCCTTGCAGGGATTGTATTTGGATATTTTTGTATTTTTCAAATGCCAAAATTGATTTGAAAGGGAATTTTTTATAAAAAATTTTTAGGTAAAATATGATGATATCTATTTTTCCCCTTCTTTTTTATTAATTTATATTTTTTTTCTGACAATTTGTAATCAGTACTACAGGCAAATTTAATACTTAATGTTTTATATTTATTGGGTTTGAGTATTGAAAATGGTTATACGATAAAAAAAAATAAAAAATACTTGACAAATCAATCTTTTATAATTAAATTTAATATATAAAAATATTAATTAAATAATTCTAACATTTGATTTTTATTATTTAATTCAATTATAAATTATTTATAATTAAAAGGGGATGATGGAATAAAGTTTTAATTATAGATTTTCTAATTTACGAAAGATTTTTTGAATTACTTTACTCTTTATTTTATTCTACTTTTTTGATTCTACATTTATTCTTAATTCTTGTTTAAATCTATGTATCTTAAAAAATAAGATTTAGTAGCTCGAATAGTTAAACGCACTTTTCTAATTGTAGTTTTGGTTTATAATGCAAAAAATTGACAGGTTTAATTTGTAATAGTAATGATTATTTTAAAAGTGTTCCGAGCAAGAAAGAATTGTATCTAACTATTTTATAAAAATAGATTTTGAAGTAAGTTTGAAATGAAAGTAATTTATTTATGTATGAGTTTGATAATTTAAAAACTTATATATAATTTATATTTCAATTAATTACGAGAGGAGGAAATTATGAGAAAAATACTTTATATAATTTCAATTTTGTGTTTGAGTATTTTTCTTCTAATATGCTATAATGGAATATATGGTGGCACAACTGGGAAAGTTCAAGGCACTATAATAGATTCGGGAAGTAAGGAACCGCTTCCTGGTGTAAATGTTATCATTGAAGGAACAACTTTAGGTGCAGCAACCGATGTAAATGGATTTTTCTTTATTATCAATATTCCCCCAGGAACTTATCAATTAAAAGCGTCTATGATTGGATATGCGGCACAGACGAAATCGGATGTTCGCATTTATGTTGACCGAACCACTACAGAGGATTTTGGTTTGAAAACGTCTGCAATAGCGGGTGAGGAGGTAACGGTTATTGCTACCAGAGTTCCTGTTCCCCTTGATGTTTCTCAGACAGAAGCATATATCGGTGGTGAAGATGTGGCTGAATCTCCCACAGCGAGGTTTGACCAGTTGATGGGTTATCAGGCTGGAGTAGAATATTCAAATACAAGTGCAGACCAGGATGGAAGAGGATTTTCGATTAGAGGTGGTATGCCATCTGAGTCTGATGTTCAGATTGATGGATTTTCTCTGATGAATAAAATGTCACAACAGCCGGCTATCCCATTAAGCAGGAATTTAATTCAGGATGTGCAGATTCTTACAGGTGGTTTTAATGCTGAATACGGGAATTTGCGTTCCGGCCTTATTAACGTCGTTACAAAAGATGGAAGTTATAACAGATATTCTGG
>CAZBIT010000513.1:0-2166 GCA_964491835.1 uncultured bacterium | reverse complement strand
TCACGTAATAAAAGGCAATACAATTAAATTCGACTTATCTCGACCGTATAAAAAATGAATTGGGAATACCACGGGCAAACCTGATACTCATTAAACGGATTTACTGAAAATCTATAGCGTACAGATTTTGATACCTATAAACAACGAATAAAGTAAAAAGGCACTTAACAGATTATCTGATAAGTGCCTTTTATTGTAATAAATTTTTTATGCACACATCTAAATTATACTTCATCAGGGACTACATAAGGAGGACGGTAGATTCTTGTTAGATAAGAGTTTGCATCATCGTCATCGACGAATCTTTCGGAATATGGATTGAATGTTAGTTTTCTCCCTGTTCTGAAAGAAATATTAGCCAGATGGGCAAGAACGGTTGACAAATGCCCTTCTTCAATATCCGCAGTAAGATCCTGCCATTTTCTTGACCTCACGCAGTCAATAAAGTTCTGCATATGTATGACTGTATTGGGGGCCATTCGTCCAGTCCCCTTGTAAACAAATTCAGGTCCGGGTTCTCTTTTTCTGCCAAAAAATACTCTGTTGCTTTCCATGTATCCTTTTGAACCGAAAATTATTACACCTGGTTCCTGATTAGTATATAAACCACGGACTTCTGCCTGAATAATCAGACCGTCTTTATATTTGAAAATTGCATGCTGAGTATTCGGGATTTCCTGGTCGCTGTCAAAAACGTAATAGCCTCCTTCGGAATGAACTTTTACGGGATGAACACGCCTGTTAAGAGCATGTCGGATACGGTCAAGGCTGTGAACTGCATTATTACCCATTTCGGTTGTCGAAGTATCCCAGAACCAGTGCCAGTTATAGAGGAATCTGTTTTCATTATAGGGTCTGTAAGGAGCAGGACCGAGAAAGAGGTCCCAGTGAACACCTTCCGGAATCGGGCTATCTTTTATATGTCCTATGCTTTCACGTGCACCATAAACACAGCATTTAGCCATATATATATCACCCAAACCACCATCGAGAATAAATTGATCTGCTTCCTGATTTTGGGGTGAACTTCTTTCATTTGTTCCCACTTGAACAACTCGGTTGTATTTTCTTGCTGCCTCTACCATTTTTCTTCCTTCCCATAGTGTGTACGAAATCGGTTTTTCTACATAAACATCTTTTCCTGCCTGACAGGCCAAAATCGTCATTATTGCATGCCAATGGTCGGGAGTTGCAATACTGACAGTGTCAATATCTTTATCTTCGAGAACTTTTCGAAAATCTACTTCTGTTTTTGGTTTGAATCCGCTGTTTTTCTCCAATCTTGCCACAGCTTCAGGAAATAATCTTTCGTCAACATCGCATAAGGTCATAACTCTGACGTTAGGCAGTTTAGAAAAAACTTCAGAATGTCCTTGACCCGAATAATAACCTCCTCTGCCATTAAGACCAAAAACTGCCATATTTATCACATCATTGGGGCTATTTTTTACAAATCCTTTTATGATAGCAGGTGCACCAAATAAAGTTCCTGCTGTTGTAATTGCGGACTTTTTTATAAAGTTACGTCTATTTATTGTTTCCATAATTACTCCTTTTTTTAAGAATATTATGTTTTTATATTTTATAATACAAAGATATTTGAAAATTTATTCAGAAAAAATATTAAATGGTCATATTTATTTTCCCAGTTAATAAAAAATCACGCCAACAATGAGGGTAGTTTGAAAAATAAAATAAATTTTATTTTTTTCTATTATAATTATTTACTTTTCTTAATAGGATGTTCGATTTCTCTGAATTTTTCTTTAAAAGTGAAGAACGGCTCGCCATGACATTTTAGACAGTGTTCTTCAGTTGGAATCATACCACCATTAGCCAAAAACTTTGTTTTATCTTCCATAATGGAAATGTCGATATATTCCGAACCAGGGCCGTGACAAGCCTCGCAGGTAATTCCTTCTTCTTTGTTATATGTATCAGCAAAGTAAGATTTATCAAGCCCAAAACCTGCGATGTGGCATTTAAGACATTTTTCACTTTCTTGTGGCTGACCTTTCACTCCTGCTTCCTCTGCCTGCTCAAATGCTCTCGGTGTTGCAAGTGTAACAAAAGCTCTCGCATGATTACTTTTTTCCCAGATTTTATATGATGAATCTTTTTCATCATCGTGACAGGTAGCACATACTTTGGCACCGACGTATTTGA
>CAZBIT010000512.1:0-2166 GCA_964491835.1 uncultured bacterium | reverse complement strand
AAAAATTAAATTACAAAGTAAAAGAAAATTTGAAACTAAAAGCATTATTAATTAATCCCTGGATTTATGATTTTTCTGCTTTTGATTTGTGGATGAAACCGTTGGGTCTCCTTTATGTTGCAGGGATTCTTGAACAAAATGGATTTGAAGTTTATATGGTTGATTGTCTCGATAGGTATAATCAAGAATTACTAAAGAAGATGGGTTGGAAAATGCCAAAAGGTGAAAAAAAATACGGATGTGGAAAATTTTACAAAGAAGAAATAAATAAACCTCAAATTGTAAAAAATGTTAAAAGAAAATATTCACGTTATGGGTTACCTTTGGAAATTTTCATCAAAGAAATAAAAGACATACCCAAACCCGATGTCATACTCATAACTTCGATGATGACGTATTGGTATCCCGCCCTTATTGATGCTATAAAAATAGTAAGAGATATTTATAAGAATATACCTATAATTCTTGGTGGTGTTTACGCAACACTTGCCTTTGAACACGCTAAAATGCTTTTAAATGTTGATAGAGTTATAAAAGGCGAGGGTGAAAATCAAATAATACCTAATATTTTTGAAATTTTAAGAGAAAATAAAAGAAATGATGTTTTTTATAACTCTATTGATGATTTTCCATTTCCTTTATTTAAAATTTTAAAAAATATTAGATACCTTCCAATTTTAACTTCACGGGGCTGTCCTTTCAAGTGCACTTTCTGTGCTTCTAATATAGTTAGTGGGAAATTCAGAACAAGGAGTGTAGAATCCGTTATAGAAGAGATAAAATTTCATCAATATAAGTTTAAAGTAAAAGAGTTTGCTTTTTACGATGATGCATTATTAATTAATAAGGAAAAACACATTATACCTATTCTTGAGGGATTATTGAGAAATAACATAAAGGTAAATTTTCATACGCCAAATGGTTTATTTCCAGCAATGATAGATGATGAATTATCGAACTTGATGTTTGCCAGTGGTTTTAAAACAATTAGGTTGAGTTTAGAAACGGTTAACCCAGAGAGATTAAAAGACATAAATTTCAAGGTTAATATTGATAAGTTTGAGTCCTGTATTGAATCGCTTGTAATGGCTGGTTATAAAAGAAAAGAATTAGAATCATATATATTATTTGGTTTATCAGACCAAACTGTAAGGGAAGTAGTTGAAACGATGATTTTTGCTGGAAAACTCGGAATAAAAGTCCGACTTGCTGAATTTTCCCCCATTCCTGGAACAATTGAATGGGAAAGGTCTGTTTCATCCGGAGATTTATCACCCGATGCTGACCTATTGTTAATGAATAATACGTTACTGCCCTTAAGGTCAAAAAATTTTTCCTGGGATGTTGTAAGCGATTTAAAGACACTTGCACGGGTAATAAATAATAACTCTGATTCTGGAACAAGTTTATTTAAAAGTAATAATGTTTATAAGATTACGGAAAAAGTAGCTTCTAAAAGATTATTGGAATTAATTTAAGAAACTTTTAATTGCAGTTTAATTATGCGCATCAATAAAACAGGTATAATTTTTATTTGTTTGATTTTAATTTCACTGGACTATTCTATCATCCTTGCTGAAGAAAAGGCAATTCCTGATTCTGTAAACACCGAAGGAATTAATTACGAATTGTTTAATAATAATGTAGAGATAGAAAATCTAAAAAATAATAACTATGAAGGTATCGATAATTTGTTAAGTGTTTATCCGGGAATAGATATAAATGAACTTGGTTATCCGGGACAGTTATTAAGTTTAAATTACAGAGGAACAAGTTATAAAGGAATTTCTTTTAGTATTGATGGAATACCATTTGAATCCTACATCTTTGGTGCACCTGACTTAAATTGGATTCCTTATGAAGCATTGAATAATATAGATTTTTTAAAGTATCCAACATTTAATCCCGGATATCTCACTCTTGATTTCAAGACAAAATCAATCCAAAATGATGAGCCGTTCACAAGGGTTGATTATAGGATTGGTGATTTTGAAAGAAGTTTTACAGACGTGTTTTTTAATAGAAAATTAACTAATTCATCTGATATTCAAATTTCAGGAAATTTTGAAAAGTATTCCGGTCAGTTTTTAGATGATAACTATTACGGAAGAAGATTTTTTAGTTGCTATAAAACTACACTCTTTTATCGTCGGGTTTAGATAACCT
>CAZBIT010000511.1:0-2169 GCA_964491835.1 uncultured bacterium | reverse complement strand
ACAAATCCAATCTCCGGATTAAAATTTTCCTGGATGAAATAATATCCAAAACTATTTCTAAACAGGTCGTTTGGGTAATCTATAGAAATACCGCCAGCAAGATTATCTTTTTTTTGTCCATCGGTTGATGTGCCGGTAAGAATACCATTAACTATTACATTATTATTTTTCAAAAAAGAGGAAGTCCGATATGAAAAATCTATTCCGAAAACTTGATTTTTATGTCTGTCAGCATTATAAAGGCTGGTTACAATAAAGCCAATATATGACTTTTCAAGGACATCCTTTGTTGCTCTTATCACGGTATAATTAGATGAAGGTGTGCTATTCTTTTTATCAGTCTGCATATTTAAAAAACCAATCCTATATCCTCCGATTTTACCAGTAAGCCTTGCACCTCCAAGTATTGGAACTTGTTTTCTATCAGGAGTTATTCCGATTCTTCTGGAAAAGAATACATCTGCACTTTCTAATCCGAATTTGAATGCATCTGCTTCTTCAAGAAAAAAATCTCTTTTTTCAGGATAGCGAATATCAAATCTTGTGAGATTTATCTCTGTTCTATCTGCTTCTACCTGAGCAAAATCTGTAAAAGTAGTTAAATCTAAAACTAAATTTGAGGTTATTGGATATTTTATATCAAGACCACATTTAAAATTATTATTATTTGAATCCCCTAATTTTTCAATACCATCGAGGGAAAAAGGTCTGAATTCTATCATTTTTCCTATTTGAATATATTTAATGCCTGTAATCACGCCAGATTTAGAAAGCTGGAGAAGACCATCATTTCTATTCCATGCTTTCCAGAGCACTTCTTCATTTTTCCTCCTTATCATTCTTCTGACATTGAATCCCCAGACCATATTCCCTGATTTGGGAAACCTTAATGTTTTAAAAGGGATAATTATTTCTGCAGACCATCCATCATTATTAATTTTCGAACTTACATCCCACACCCCATCCCAGTCATCATTGAGTCCACTTCCTGAAATTAGTGCATCCTTTCGAGCACTATTAGGATTGACTTCAAAGTAGAAACCACTTCTAAAATCTCTATATGTATCAAGAATAATTGCAATATTATCATCCGAATCCAAATTCCCATCCCTTTTTAATTCATTATGAATAATCTTCTCGGGTTCAAAGTCATAACAGATTATTCCGATATAAAGATTATCATTATCATAAATAATTTTTACTTCTGTTTTTTCTGTTGCTTTTTCTCCTTCATTTAATTCTTTCTGTGTAAAATCCGAAATTGGGACAGCTTCTTCCCAAACTGGTTCATTTAGAATTCCGTCTATTTTAATATCATCAGTAATATACAAAGCTTCTACATTATTTTCACCTACTTCTCCATAAATATCCATACACAAGTATAACAAAATTATAATTAATCCTATTATAAAATTTGGATTTAAATATTTTAAAATAATCTTTCTCATACGGGATAATAACTTATTTTCACAAAAGATATATTTTTTTCTTCAATCACTATTTATTCTATAATTTAATTAAATATAATTTAATAATATATTAAATAGATGTCTATATTGTACCCCTGAAATAGTGTACAGATAATTAAGTTAAAAATTTTTTCCAATAAGTAAATATATTTTTTAAAAAATAAATATTTTAAATTATTGTATTTTAATAATTAGAAATACGGAGAAATGAAGTTAAGGAGTAAAATTTTATTAATATAATTTTTAGTTGGCATCATAATAAAATGGCATAGATGGATAAAAAGAGTTATTAGTGGAATTACAGGCAAATATTATGGTGAAGGTGAAGAACACCTTCGTAAGCAGAAAAAAGAATCCCCCTTAGTCCCCCTTTATTAAAGGGGGTAAATAAAATCTCTTTTTAATTGGATTAATTGTTTTATTGTATTTAAAGGAACAGTCCCGCTTAGCGGGACTGTTCCCTACGGTTTATGTATAAGGACAACCCGAAGGGCAAGTCCGATGGTTGTCCCTACATAATAGGGCGAACGCCGTTCGCCCCTACGATAAATTGAATAGATTCCCGTGGACACGGGAATGACATTAATTCAGGTCGTTGGGCAACAAAGATTGCCATCCCGCAGTTAGCGGGACAGGCTGTCTCGAAGGAACGAGACTCGCGATGACAAAACGTTAGGGAATGACAATAATTAAAAAGATT
>CAZBIT010000510.1:0-2169 GCA_964491835.1 uncultured bacterium | reverse complement strand
TGTTAACCATACTTTTTGAATAAACATAACCGTTTCCATTCCCACTGTAAATTCCAAACTTTTCCGGATTTAAACTTTCGTTTGGATATTTAACAAAAAGTTTAATTCTATTTCGTAATGGTATATCAAATGGTTCTAATGAATATATTTTATCTGCAGTGAGATTTTTTGAATTTATTTCATTATTTTCAGTTATTCTTCCCCAAAACTTCTTAAATAAAGAATTTTCTGGAAATTCGATAATACAGTTTCCATCTTCTGAAAAAATTCTTCCACCACTTTTGTTAACTGGGAATAGTTTTATTTCACTTTCACCTGCAATTTCATCACCCGTTATGAGTTTGCTTTTTGCAACGAATCTTAAATTTTCTACTTCATCTCCAACCAATTGATATGAACAAACATATTTATTATGATTTATTTTTCTTGATTTAATTCTTTTCACCATCATTCCATTGTTGTAAACATCGATTTCAGGATTTGATTTTATATTTTCTTTAGAATTTAAAACTAATCTAATATAATTATCATATAAATCTACATCGATCAATAATTTTTCTTCCAAAATTTCTCCATTACCAAACTCATAATAATCATTTTCATTAATTGTTGAAGAAACGAACTGTTCTGTTTCTTCCAATGGTTTAACGTTTAATAAACCTGAACAAACCGTTACATTTCCGTATGGGTCTCCAATAAAAATATCGAATGGATGTTCACCTTCTCCCAACCCACCTTTATTAACGGGAAGAGCACAAACTACGCCATCGTAAATATTATAATCTTTATAAAAGCTCAGATAATTACCTATATCCCTATATAATTTGCTATACACACCATACTCTCTCTTTATTAATCTAAAATCTTTATCAACGACAATATCTCTTGTTTCATCAAAAGAAAATTTATCATATTTCACCTTAAAAATCTCTTTATTATCAATATGAAATTCTATAGAGTATGGGTCTAATTTATTCCCTACATTTCCATCCATATCATAGGTTGATATTCCTACACCGATGTTGCCCCATACATCAACCTTTTTTGAAAGGGTATATTTGCCATTTGAAATTTTTCTTATGTGCATAATACAAGGTTTATAATCATTATTTACAAGTGAATTATAATCGAGTGGGGTAATGGAAACTGAATTTATTATTGGTGGGAATTTATCAGATACTTTGAATCCAAACATATGAGGATTTAAAGGGTTTTGATAGGAATCCCTGATTTCAAAATGGAGATGAGGGGAAATTGTTCCACTTCTTCCAGTATATGCTATTAATTCTCCTTTTTCAATAGGAACCTCATCATCCTTAAAAAACATTTCAACTTCAAACCTTTTTTGCCTTTTTTGTTCATTTTTGGCTAATTTCTGTATTTTTTCAGAAAATTTGAGCAAATGACCATAAACAGAAAATTTTCCATCATTATGACGAATATATAACACCTTACCATAACCAAAAGGAGAAACCTTTAATCTCCATAACGAGCCATTATCTATTGAAAAAACTTTATACCCGGTCATTGACCAGGTTTTTATATCAATTCCAGAATGAAAATGATAATCTCTATATTCGCAGAAAGAAGAAGTAACATATTTACTGGCATCAGTGGGCCATATATAATCTTGACAATAATTATTATTGGGGATAAAAATAATTATATTAAATGTAATAATCCAGGTTTTTAAACTAATTCTTTTTCTCATAATAAAATAGCATCAAGAATAATATCGGTATTTTGAAATCCTGTAAATAAAAAATCTGGTTGAGCATCCTTTACTCTTTCTAAATATTCGGGTCGCATAACGACTGCAATTGATTTGGCATCATATTTTTTCCCACAAATAACGTCATTAACAGTATCTCCAATTATGACAATATTTTTTCCATAAAAAGTGATTCCATATAGGTTTTTTGCTTTTTTTAATGCGGTTTCGACAAGTTCCTCACGATAAAAACCCTCGTTTCCAAAAGCACCGAAAGGAAAATATTTATTGAGATTAAAGGGAGAAAGTTTTATGCGAGCACCGGGCTCAATATTCCCTGTTAATAAACCGAGAATGACATTATCAAATCCAATTAGTTTTTCAAGAAGCACTTCAACACCATCAAAAATCCTCGCATCATTATTCTTATTATATTCCACTTTCATAAATGAAATATA
>CAZBIT010000509.1:0-2182 GCA_964491835.1 uncultured bacterium | reverse complement strand
ACTTATATAAGTATAAGTAATCAAATAAGAAAAACAATAATAAAAAATGTTGATAATAAATTTAAAAAAAACTATGAAACGAAGATAAATAGAATTGAGATTTTGGTTTATTTGAAAAGTTCTTATGGATTTCGAAAAAACGATTGGTTACCTTATTTAAGAGATTTTTTACAAGATAAAATAAAAATGTCAAACTCTATTAAAAGAGTATGGGTATATTTAATTAATGAAGACAAAATTTTATTTATTTATCCAGAATTAAACTAATAAAGATTTATGATTCCTCAAGACAAAATAGACCAAATTCGAGAATCTGCGGATATAGTGGATTTTATATCGGGCTACGTCCAGTTAAAAAAGCAGGGTCGAAACTATTTTGGGCTATGCCCGTTCCATATAGAAAAAACCCCTTCATTCAGCGTAAATCCCGAAAAACAGATATTTCATTGTTTTGGATGTGGAGAGGGTGGCAACGTTTATTCCTTTATTATGAAAATGGAGAGAGTCTCATTTCCGGAAGCGATTGAATTTCTCGCTGAAAAAATGGGAATAAAAATAAGGAAATTGGAAGGGAAATCCACTGTAAAGAGGGAGAATCTTTTCTCAATAAATGAAAAAGTGGCAAAATGGTTTCATAACAATCTGGTCTCTGAAAAATGCGGAGAGAATGCCAGAGAATATCTTGAAAAAAGAAAAATTACCGGAAAAATAATCGATGAATTTTCAATCGGTTATGCACAGGATAGTTGGGATGGATTGATAAAATATTTTAATGATAACAAAATGAATAAACTTCTTGAGAAAGTAGGGCTTGTTATAAAAAGAGAAAATGATGAAGGATTTTATGACAGGTTTAGAAACAGAATTATGTTTCCAATACGAAATGAGTTTGGAAAGATTGTTGGCTTTGGAGAAAGAAAACTTAATGAAGATGACCCTGGTGGGAAATATATAAATTCACCGGAAACAGAAATTTATAATAAAAGTAAAATCCTCTATGGTTTATTTTTCGCAAAAGATAGCATAAAAGAAAAAAGGAATGCTATTATTGTTGAGGGGTATATCGACCTTATTTCTCTTTATATGGAGGGTTTTACAAACATCGTTGCACCACTTGGCACCGCTTTGACCAATGAACAGGCAAGGTCGTTATCAAGGTTCACTAATAATGTAGTAACGCTCTTCGATGCTGATGAGGCAGGACTTAAAGCAACGGTGAGAGCCGCTGAAATTCTATTAGAAAATGACATTGATATGGAAATAGTCATTATGCCAAAAGGTGAAGACCCTGATAGTTTTATAAAAAAATATGGCGCAGAATGCTTCGCTGATATATTACAAAATAGAATCTCCCTTATAGATTTCCTTATTAATCTTTACAATGAACAATATAAATCCCCCATTGAAAAGACAAATTTTATTAATTCAATACTTTCATTCTTTTCAAATATAACAGATGATATCAAAAGAGGGTATTTAATTAATAAACTTTCTACCCCGTTAGAAATAAATCCTATTGAACTCCAGGAAAAAACAAAGAAACTAATTAAAGGGAAAAAGATAAATCAAGTAAAAAGGAAAGAAACTAAATATGATGAAGATGAAAACTTACTAAAAATATTTTTTTACGATGAGCAGGCAAGAAACACCATATTAAATGAACTTGAATTAGAACTAATAAATAATGAAAAAGTTAGAATAATATTATCATATATATTAAAATCTTATAAAAATGGAAAGATATTAGATGTTGCGGAAATTATGGATTTAATCGAAGATGAAAATCAAAAAAGATATTTATCCGAAATTATTTTTAAAAATCTTCCAATGCCGGAAAATTTGTCGATAACACTTCAAGAAGTTGTATCCAGAACAATCCTTGGACGGAAAAAACAATTAATCCAGAAAGAAATAGATAGAATTAGGATAAAGTTAAAGATGGATGCAAACAATCGTGAAATTTTGGAAAAATACAAAAATTTATTGGATAAGAAATCAGAAATTGAGAAAACCTTAGAGGGAGAAATATAAAAATACTTGATATTTTGAAATAGTTTTATTAATATTTTATTGTAAATTAAATAAAAGGGCCCATAGCTCAGTTGGTTAGAGCAACTGACTCATAATCAGTAGGTCCAAGGTTCGAGTCCTTGTGGGCCCACTGTTTTTATTTATCCTCTTT
>CAZBIT010000508.1:0-2185 GCA_964491835.1 uncultured bacterium | reverse complement strand
CTATTGTCATGCTGAATTTATTTCAGCATCTTACAAAATAAGATTCCGAAACAAGCCTGTCCTGGTGACAGGCCAGGATTCGGAATGACATAATCTATAATTAAGGTCTAAACTAAATTAATTTAATATCAACTTATTTAATGAACGCTATACTAAACAATATCTTATTTCCCAATATTTTTTAACTTCTTTTCATACTCGACAATCTTTTTGACATTTGTAATTTGAATTTCACTTAAATCACTTTCTTCAAAATCAATATTTATTTAATTGACTTTATAGATTTCATAGTGGAAATAAATTCATCGTTGACTGTTTTGAAGACAGAATCAGTGCAATCCATAATAACCTGAATACCTTTTGTCCCAACAACAGAGTACAATTGATAAACTTTATGAACAACATCTCTTTCCCGCCATTTTTCTGTATATTCTATTAAAGTTCCAAATGCATTGATGCTGAATAAAGAATCGCTTGGCACAAAATACTTCAAAGTTTTCGTCTTATATTTTATTCTTCTTTGAACATTAATTGAATAGAGAACCGCATCAAAATTTTCGGGTATATTCTCTATAATTATAGCGATATTAGGAAAAATCGGAACACCATTTTCGTCTTTAATTGGCTCTCTCTTAAATAGATATAACTTAGCATCTGAAGGAGGCGGTTTTGGAGAATCAAGAGGAGTAAGAGAATATTCTTTGGGAATAGTAATGCTCCAACCAATTTCCTTAATATCAAATTCCTCCTGTGGATATGCTTTAAAAGGAATTATTGAGAGAAGTAAACATACTAAAATTATTTCGTATTTAGGTCGTATAATACAACTAAAATTCATAATAACTTTCCAATCAGAAAATTATGATATTGACTGAATTGACTAAAAAAATAATCACCTATATATCAACAATATAAATTCTATTATACATAAAAACAATTATAATTTATTTTATTATTAAAAAAAATGATATAATTATAAAATCTCAATTTAACGTTTAATAAACTTTTTAATTTGTTTTGTCATAAATTGCGTAAATACAAAATTACTAAACAAAAAATTAAAAAAGTTCTTGACAAACTATCTATTTTTTATATTTTATCGTAAGCGGTTACATAAACGGCTATGCTAATTGCCCATTCCTTAAATATCTTATAATTTTAACTGATAAGAATAATAAAAGGAAAAATCGACTATGAATGTAATTATGATAAACTCGTACTCGGGACAATATGATAATCTCTTTTTCAGTGGTCTTTATCAAATAAATTAACGTTAAAATAGGAGTTAAAATTATGGGAAAATTAGCAATTTACGGTGGGAAGAGAGAAGTGCCAAAAGAATTATTTGTTCCATATCCTAAAATAACCCCTGCCAATAAAAGGGCTTTAAATAGAGTAATTAACAGGGGAATATTTTGGGGATTGGATTCCCCTGAAGTGAAAGGACTTGAAAAGGAATGGGCAGAATATATAGGAACTAAATATTGTTTAACCACAAATAGTGGAACGTCAGCAATTCATTGTGCAATACATGCTGTTGGAATAAAGCCCGGAGATGAAATAATTACAACCGCATATACATTTCTTGCATCTGCATCTGCGGCACTTCATCATAATGCCATTCCTATATTTGTGGATATTATTCCCGATACTCATCAAATTGACTATAACAAAATCGAAGAACGAATCAACGACCACACTAAGGCAATCATTCCAGTTCATATCGAAGGAATGCCTTGCGATATTGATAAAATTTTAAAAATCGCAAGAAAACATAATTTGTTCATTATTGAAGATGCCGCTCAAGCACATGGTGCATATTTTAAGGGGAAGAAAGTTGGGAATTTCGGGGACATTTCTATTTTCAGTCTCAACGGCACAAAAAATCTTTCGGGAGGCGAGGGCGGACTATTCAACACAAACAATGATGATTTCAAGTTCAGAGCTGAAATGCTTAGAACGTTTGGAGAAGTAATTGAAAAAGACAAACCCAGAAGTTATAATGCATTCGGAATGGGTTGGCAGTATAGAAATAACGAACTGTGCGCAGGATTTGCAAGAAGCAGGCTTAGAACGCTTGATAAAGAAAATAAAAGAAGACAGGAAAACGTTGAATTTTTAAAAGAAAACCTATCTGACATTAAAGCATTGAAGTTTCAGAAGGTACCCAAAGATAGAACCCACG
>CAZBIT010000507.1:0-2191 GCA_964491835.1 uncultured bacterium | reverse complement strand
AGTTACGATGCCAAGATATGGATTTTCAGGTTCCAAAAAGATATGAGCAAAAAATAAAATTATAATTGCAGTGAAACTTATTAAAGCAATGAGAATTCCTACCAAACTGATGGGATTGATTAACAAAGATGGCATTTTTCTGTTCACAGTAAAATTGCCCTTAACTAATATTTCTTAAAAAAAATAAAACTAAATATTTTATAATAACAATTAACTTTCATATAGTTTTTTATAAATCCACCATCCTTCCAATACTGCCTTCACATAATCTCTTGTTTCTGAAAATTCAATGTTTTCGATAAACTCCTCGATGTCCTCCAATCCATACTTTCCAATCCAATTATCCACATTATTTACTCCGGCGTTATAAGATGCAAAAGCAATAACATAATTCCCATTATATCTTTGTAATAAAGATTTAAAATATTCATAACCTAAAAGTATGTTTATTTCTGGATTTTTTAAATCGCTCCAGACAATTTTTTTGTTAATTTTTTTTGCAGATTTATATCCATTTTCAGGTAAAAGTTGTAAAAGACCAACCGCACCTGCACTTGATATTGCATCCTTATCAAATGCTGATTCTCTTCTCATTATAGAATAAATGACCGAAGATTCAATTTCTTCACTGATAATTATTTTTTCCATTTCTTCTTTATAATACCTTGGATAACTCATCATTAATACAGATTCAAGATTATCAAATGATTTCTCGCCTGAGCGATAAAGTTCTCTAATGGTAATTGAAACTCTAATCGCTTTTGAAAAAATACCATGGTCTTCATACACTTTCTTAATGGATTTTAAAAAAATATAGTTATTAATATATTTTATTCTAACATAATCTAAGATTTGTTCTCCATATTTATTTCCAAAAATTTCTCCAACAATTATCCCTTTTTTTATTTCAGGATAATCATTCATCCCTTTATTTTCAACATTTTTAGTGTTTATTTCTTCTAAAAACTGACTTTTTAATGTTATTGAATAATTCAATTTTTCTGCCGCTTTAAATGTGTAATAATTTGGAATTTCCGAAGAAATAAGCATTTCTAAATGCTTTTTATAATCCTCAAAATTACCATTTTTTTCAAACGATTTTGCCTTCCAGTATATAGAAGAATCTCTTAATCTTTGTTCAACATTTTTCTTTATTATTATTGATTCAAAAACATCTATAGCATTTTGATACATTTTCATTTTATAATAACAAAATCCAATTCGCCATAAAGATAAAATAGAGTATGTGTTTTCCGATTTAGTATTAAGCGTATAAAATTTTATTGCATTTTTATAATCCTTTTTCCCTTCATATATCCAGCCAATTTTCCAAAAAATTTCTGGAACAATATTGTTTCCTGGGAAAAATTTCGTAAATACAATATATTCTTTTATACTTCTTTCAATATCTTCCTTGTTTAAATAACACCTTGCTATAAAAATCATTGTATTTGGTATTACTTCAGAATTAATATATTTTGAAAAAATTTCTTTAAATATTTCTAAAGATTCATCATATTTTCCAAGATAATATAATATTCTTCCTTTTTCATACTGCTTATTAATTTTTTTTCTTTCAATTTTTGGTGAGTATTCCTCATAAAATTTTTGTGCTTTTTGGTATTCTCTTTGAGAAATATATAATGAAATACCAAGTAGAATTTCCTCATCATTTAACGTTTTACCTTCAAGTGTTTTTATATTTATTATTTTATTTAATGCATTAATCGATATAGGTTCAAAAGGATAATCATTTATGATTTTTTTTAAATAAAATATTGCTTTATCATACTCCTTTATTTGAACATAACCATTAGAGATATAAACCAATATTTTTTGTAGTTTTTCATTATCCTTTAATTTAGACAAAAGTAGAATTAACAATTCATTTGATTCCGAATACCTTCCTTTTTCTCTCAATAATTCCCCTTCAATTATTAACACATCATCTATCAATAAAGCCTCTTTATAATTTTTTTTAAATGTGTTTATTAAATTCCATACATTTACTGAATCTCCAAGGTTCCTATAACACAATAAAGAAAAATAATTTATATAATCAGTTAGATCTGAATTAATTTCATTACTTTTTTTAAAATATTCTAAACATTTATCATATTCTTTATTATAAAAATAACACATAGCAATTTTTAAAGTTAAACTTTCAGTAAATCCACTATCTATCTTATTT
>CAZBIT010000506.1:0-2205 GCA_964491835.1 uncultured bacterium | reverse complement strand
ATGTTACAAGCAATCGATTTAACCAAACGTTACGAAGATGGGCTATTAGCCCTCGACAGTTTGAGTTTAGAAGTAAAAGAAGGTGAGATTTTCTGTTTATTGGGCGCCAACGGCGCAGGTAAAACAACAACAATTAATCTGTTCCTAAATTTCATAGAACCTACTTCTGGCAATGCCCTAATTAATGGAATCGATGTGAATAGGGACCCGCTGGAAGCGAAAAAGTATGTTTCATACGTGTCTGAGAACGTGATGCTTTACGGAAATTTCACCGCACGCCAGAACTTAGATTTTTTTGCAAAGTTAGGCGGGAAAATGAATCTGACCAAAGATGATTACCATATGTATATGAGAAAAGTCGGGCTTCAGGAAGAAGCGTTTGAAATGCGTTTGAAAAATTACTCCAAAGGGATGCGGCAGAAACTGGGTATTACGATTGCAATTATAAAAGATGCTCCTAATATTCTTTTGGATGAACCTACTGCCGGTCTTGATCCCAAGGCAGCCGCCGAATTTATCAAGATTTTAAAAGGACTGCGAAATCAGGGGAAATCAATTCTTATGTGCACGCACGATATTTTCCGTGCCAAAGAGATTGCTGATAGAGTGGGTATAATGAAAGAGGGACGATTAGTGATGCTCCGAAATCGCGAGGAATTTCTTGAGGAAAACCTTGAAAAAATCTATCTCGATTATATGCAGGAAGCGGTATAAATACGTATGATCTAAATAACCTAAAAAACTTTGGAATATTTAGAAGATATAGTTTTAAATGAAAATGCAAAAGGGAGCACGATACTCAGATTGACATGAGCGACAGACCGAAGTTTGAATACAATGAAGTCCCTTTAAAACTACGAATCATTGCAGCAGGCGTCCCGACATTGTTTTTAATTATTTTCAATATTCCATATTTTCGTCCTAGTAGTAAAAGCATCTCTAAGATATGACGTGAGGTAACTAATATAAAAATGAGTAATTGAAGGAGGAATTAAATGCTCGTTACTATAATTATTCGTGAACTTCAGGAATACATAAAATCATTAAGATTTATTATAGGTTTATTTATTGTTTTGATGTTGGTTGTTATAATCACAACAATTAATATTTATGATTATAATCAGCGAAACCAAGATTATTTGGACGCAAAAAAGGAGTTGAAAAAAGATGTTTTCTATAAAACTGTATATAAGAAACCCAATATGTTAAGTATATTGGTTCAGGGGAAAGAAAGAAAAATAGGGAACAAGGTTGTATTTACTTATACATCTATACCAACCCGTACAACTGGATATTTAGGAGGATTCTCAGGTCAGCATCATGGTTATATGGTAAATTTCGCTTCTATAGATTTTTCTTTTGTAGTGAGAGTAGTTTTAAGTTTACTTATAATATTTTTAACGTATAATGTTATTTCAGAAGAAAAAACAAATGGAACATTGAAACTAATATTATCAAATTATTTACCCAGAGACCAGTTACTACTTGGCAAAAGTATCAGCGGTTTTATTGTTGTTACGTGTTTATTATTTGTTTCATCACTGATTGCACTGATAATAATGATTATGCATCATGCAGTATCATTGGGGAACTATGAATTTATACGTATTTTAGGAATTTTAGGGATTTCCCTTATTTATCTTTTTTTCTTTCAGACATTGAGTCTTTTTGTTTCTGTAGTAATAAATCGTCCATCAGTTGTTTTGATAGTATTACTTAATATATGGTTATTTTTGCTCATTATTTATCCCAATATGAGTATAATCATATCTGAAAAATATTACAAATTACCAAGTCAAGAAGAAATTATGCAGACAAAAGAAAACAGATTTCAACATTATATGAAAGAATATGAAGAAACAAAAAAAGCATTTAGTGATATTGTCAAAAGCGGTGAAAATTCAATAGAAATTAAAATAAAAAATATAGAAATGTCTGCTAAAAGAGCCGATGTATATAGAAGTGTTGAACTTGATTACGAAAATAAATTAACAAAACAGGCGAGTTTTGCTAATGTTATTTCTGTTTTCTCACCAGCGGTATTATATAATCAGTTGACGTTTCGCTATGCACTCACTGGTGTTTCTGAGTTTGAGAAATTCATTGACAATATATATCCATATTGGCAGAGACACGTGGAATTGTCAAAATTATTATACACTGATTATAAAGCTTACAAGAAGTCAGAATTACCTGATTTTAGTT
>CAZBIT010000505.1:0-2209 GCA_964491835.1 uncultured bacterium | reverse complement strand
ATGATGAAATTGAAAAATACGAAAAAAATCATTAATTTTTCACCTGGCTTCCCTACCTAAATTCATATTTGCTTTATATAAAGAAATACATTCTCTGATTCTTTTTATGGAACAAATACCGGAGTGATACTTTCTATAAAATTATATTTGGATAAATTGTTTAGATGGAACAAGAAGCATTAAGTCAACTGACAAATATAAAATTAATTAATTAAGAAGTTGAAGTATCGAAAATAAAGATTGTCCGCTGCCCGAGACGGGAAACTTAGAATGTAATAAATAGTTTAAATATCACCTTACCAAAAAAATATTCAGATAATATCATTCCTCTATAATACCCTGAATAAACAATAACATAGAAGCGATTACAATGACACCCATATTTTATTAAATTATTTTTACTACTCCTAGAAGATATTAATCTATCTAATATGTCAATAATGTATCGCAAAAAAAGAAGAAATAATCTATTTCAATTGGAAAAAGGAGTGAGTGTTTTTGATTATTAGATAATTCTTAAAAAATTTGTTTCTTAGTTTAAAAATTCATATATTAATTTATAATGTTTTGTCAATGTATTTACAATTTTAAAAAATTTTTAAAAAAATAATGGGTATTTCAGTGCCATTTTGGGGACAATTTGGATTCTATTTTATCGAATTTTAATAAATTTACATCAATTTAGGTCAAACTTATAACTGTGGAACAAAACAATAATATATGTGTTATATTCTATATTACCAATAAAATATGAAATTGATTCCCGCCCTCGGGACTTCTATTTTACCCTTCAAAAATTAACTCGAAGGGCTTTTTTATTTATGTTTGAAAAAATTTCCTCTTGTATAATTTATTTCAAACAATAAAAGGGAAAAATATGATAGCAGTTATTCAGCGTGTTAAGTGGGGAAGAGTTAAAGTTGATGGTAAGATTGTCGGAGAAATTGGGAAGGGATTAGTTATTCTTTTAGGGGTTTCAGTTGATGACACTGAAGAAAACGCTAAATATTTAGCCGATAAATGTGTTAACTTGCGGATATTTAGTGATAACGAAGGGAAAATGAATCTTTCTGCTCTTGATGTTGGAGGGCAGATTTTATCTATTTCACAGTTTACATTATGTGCTGATACAAAAAAGGGGAGAAGGCCAAGTTTTATTAATGCCGCAGAACCCTTAAAAGGCGAAAAGTTATATGAAATGTTCAATCAATATATCTGCGAAAGTGGTTTGAAATTAGAAAAAGGTATATTTGGTGCAATGATGGACGTTGAATTACTTAATGATGGTCCAGTTACCATTATTATTAATTCCAAATGATTTTTTATATTTTAAAACTGACAAAACTATTTTGAATCCATAATATAAAAATAATTAATTGAGTATCAAACTTAATGGATATAAGAATAGTAGAGTCAAAAACCATATTATCACGCTCAAGGATTCCTGGGATTACTTATTGCATAAATCCATATACTGGTTGCTGGCATGTTTGTATATACTGTTATGCGGAATTTATGAAGAAATATTCTGGACATTCTGAACCTTGGGGAAAATTTATCGACGTTAAAATAAATGCACCCGAACTTCTCAGAAAACAGATTAGAAAAGTGAAAAAAGAAACAGTGCTTTTAAGCAGTGTAACCGATGCATATAATCCACTTGAACAAAAATACCTTCTAACAAGAAGATGTCTTGAAATACTCTTGGAATATCAATTCCCTGTATCAATTTTAACAAAATCTGAACTTGTTTTAAGGGATATAGACCTTTTCACACAGTTTGAGGAATGTGAAGTCGGTCTTACTATTACAACTGATAGTGACTATGTAAGAAAAATATTTGAACCCAAAGCACCATCAATAGAAAAGAGAATTAGAGCACTCCAAAAATTAAAAGAAAATAATGTAAAAACTTATGTTTTTATTGGGCCTGTTCTACCTATGAATCCAGAAAATTTAGGCAAAAAGGTTGCGCCTTTTATAGATAGTTATTGTTTAGACAAACTTAATTATCCCAATAAAATATTGACTCTACTGAGAAAATATCAATATGAATTTGTTCTGTCCGAAGGTTATTTCAAATATGTTAAAAATAAAATTGAAGGTTTATTATTAAAATGAGAAAAAAATAATTGTGCAACAATCTCTTAAAGTCAAAAACGCTAAAATCCTTTATTTTATCAACTCTTTTATGAATTGCTGATTTTTG
>CAZBIT010000504.1:0-2212 GCA_964491835.1 uncultured bacterium | reverse complement strand
TTGAATATACACAAAATGCTGAAGACATAATCAAAAATCCAGAAATCGAAATTGTCGTTGAGTTGATAGGTGGTTACATACCTGCATTTAATTATATTATGAAATCCTTAGAAAATAAAAAACATATCGTTACTGCAAACAAAGCGGTTATTTCCAAATATGCCAAAAAAATATTCGATAAAGCAAAACAAAAAAATCTTTATGTCGGTTTTGAAGCAAGTGTTTGTGGGAGCATCCCTATTATAAATTTATTACTTGAAAGTATGCCTAACAATATCCAATCAATAATAGGAATTGTTAACGGGAGCACAAATTATATACTAACAAGAATGCGTGAAAAAGATTATTGCGATGCTCTTAAAGAAGCTCAAGATAAGGGCTTTGCAGAAAGAGACCCTTCTTTTGACGTTGAAGGATTAGATTCTGCTCAAAAACTTGCTATATTATCACTTGTTTCTAATTGTATATATATAAAACCAAACCAAATTTATACTGAAGGAATTACCAATATTACAAAAAAGGACCTTGAATACGCAGAAGAACTCGGATATACAATAAAATTAATTGCAGTTGCACAATTCTCAAAAACACCAGAACTAAGAGTACATCCTGCTCTTGTCTCGAAATCTCATATTTTATCTTCAATTAATTATGAAGAAAATGCCATTTATATTATGGGAGAAACCATTGGTTCTCAAATGTACACTGGTAAAGGAGCCGGAATGTTTCCCACTGCTAATGCGGTGTTAAGCGATATTATAAATATTGCAAAAGGGAAGAATTATTCTATCCCGGAATTTAAAGACGAAACAAAAAACATAAAAAATCACAATGATTTCAAAATGGAGTATTATTTAAAATTTATGGCAGTTAACAAACCAGGCGTTCTGGCAAAAATAAGTAATATTCTTGGCTCACATAATATCAGTATTTTATCAGTTATCCAGAAAGAAAGAGGACATTATGTCCCAATAATTATGATGACCCATAAATCTAAGGAAGGAAACGTTTATAGAGCTCTAAAAAAGATTGAAAAACTTGATTGTATAAAAGGCAAAGTAAATCTTATAAGAGTCCTAAATAATTGATATTTCTAATGAAAGTTAGAACTTTAGTAAATTTTAATTTTATAGTTTTAATTAAATAATACTATACTATTGTTCTGCACCGAGGCTTTGGTATCAGCATCTAAATAAATAATTAACAATAGTTCCCCCCGCTATAAGCGGGGGGGATGACAGAGGACAAACTTTTACAATGTAATACTGAAAAAAAATATAAATTTCTAAAACTTATTAAAGTTCTGAAAAGTTATAAAACAAGTTTCAATTAAACATATTTTTCAGGAGACTATATAGCCAATTTTTTAAAATTAGCACTTATTTTGCAGCCTTATTATACACTAAAACTGCTTCCGATTCCCCTCTTTGGGTTGTTCTTTTTTGGTTTTCAGTTAGTATTTTACCATCTTTTGATAGGGTATATGTACTAACACTTTCCGTACTGAAAGTTCCATTTGGGGTAGATATGGTCATTTTTATTGATATAATAAGGGAGGTTCCATCTTTACTCCATTCTGCCTTTCCAACTGCTGTAGTAGGTGCTGGTCCACCTGCTCCTCTTCCCCCACCACCAGCTCCTGCTCTTCCACCAAATCCAAATGATGCTTCGACTTTTGTTTCTCCTCCACCTATTACAAGGTCCATCGTAGTTGTTCTTTCCCCGCTCTGACGCACTGTGGTCGTTTCAATTTTTATATCTTTATCTTTTTGAGTAATATTTAATTTCGTATCGGGATACTCAAAATTACCCATCTGAGGAAGTTTACCTTTTGTTTTGTCAAGTTGCCATACGCCTGTAAAGTTTTGTTTTCCCTGTGCATATAAAATGAATGCAAAGGCTAAAAATAATGCTAATGAAATGAAAAATATCTTCTTCATTTTTTCTCCATAACTAAAATTGATAATATAATTTTAAGTTGACATTTAAAAAAAAGAGCATAGAAAGGATAAGATAAACTTTTTAAATAAAAATATAATATCCATTTATGCTCAATTTAAACCAAAAGATTCAGCTCAAATTAAATATAAAAATTTACAATATTTCTGGGAAGTTATAAAATAAATTTCATCAATTGGACGTATTTTTCAGGAAGATTATAGCCAATTTTTTAAAATTAGCACTTATTTTGCAGCCTTATTATACACTAAAA
>CAZBIT010000503.1:0-2215 GCA_964491835.1 uncultured bacterium | reverse complement strand
TCCTTTTCCTTTTCACCTTTAAAACCAATTAGAATTAACCGCCCAAAAGGAGGATAATTCAATTGACTTCTTATTTCACTTTCAATTTTGTAAAACTCCTCAAAATCTTGTTTAACGGCAGATTGAATGCTATAATTTTCTGGGAAATAGGTTTGTATAATGACTTCACCTCTTTGTTTTCTTCTACCTGCACGGCCAGCAACCTGGGTTAACAACTGAAAAGTCCTTTCACTTGCTCTGAAATCAGGTATCAATAGTCCAGTGTCAGCGGAAATAACTCCTACAAGGTTAACATTCGAAAAATCAAATCCCTTCGACACCATTTGAGTACCTAAAAGAATTTTAAACATACCTTTCTCAAATTCAGAAGTAATTTTGCTATGTGAACCTTTCTCAACAGTGGAATCTCTATCCATTCTAATCGTTGTTCCTTCTGGAAAAATTCTATTAATTTCATCAAAAACCCTTTGAGTTCCCGAACCTTTATAATAAACATCGCTCCCAAGACAGTTAGGGCATCTCGAAGGAACTTCTTTTGTATATCCACAGTAATGACATATTAGTTTAAATCCAACTTTATGATATGTCAAAGTAATATTGCAATTCTTACATCTTTCTATAAATCCACAATCCTTACACTGGATAAAACTCGAAAATCCACGCCTGTTTTGCAATAATACAATCTGTTCTTCTTTCCTCAAGCGTTCTGCTACCCTTTGCGTTAGATATTCAGAAAAGATTTTATTTCCTCTGGATTCTTTAATAAGGTCAACAATTTTTACTTTTGGCATAGGAACATTATCAATTCTTCGAGTTAATCTTACAAGTTTGAACTTTCCTATCTGAGAATTATAATATGATTCCATACTTGGCGTAGCAGAGCCCAATATAACAGGGCAGTTATTGATTTTGCTTCTCATTACCGCCGCATCTCTTGCATTATATCTTGGAGCGGATTCCGTCTGCTTATAAGAACTATCGTGCTCTTCATCAACAATTATTAGCCCAAGATTTTTAACAGGAGCAAAAATCGCCGAACGAGGACCAACAACTAACTTCTTCTCACCACTTTTTATTTTTCTCCACGAATCGTATCTTTCACCAGGAGACATATCACTGTGCAAAAATGATATTTCATCTTCAAAATAAGAGTTCAATCGATTTACCGCTTGCGATGTCAAAGAAATCTCAGGAACAAGCATTATAACGCTTTTCCCTTTTTTAATTATTTTTGAAATCAATTCTATATAAATTTGAGTTTTCCCACTTCCAGTCACGCCATATATCAAAAACACCTTGAAAATCTCATTATCAATTACTCCTTTTATCTCATCAACAATTATCTTTTGCTCATCGGTTAATTTTTTTGGTTTTTTATATTCTTCACCATAATAAATTGGATACTTCCTGATTACTTCTTGAGAAAACACTTCGACCAATCCTTTATTGATAAGCGATTTCAATGAACCTATATTTTTATTAATCTTTTTCAATAATTCACTCTTTTTTAATAATCCTTTAGAATTTTTCAAGTGTTCGATTATGTCAATTTGTCTTTTTGCTCTTTTATCTAATTTTTCTTTAGTAACATCATAATCAAAATCATCTTTTAATTTAACAAAATCTTCGTATTTGGCTTTGACTTTTGGTTCCATTAATACATTTGAAACTTTAACAACGCCATTTTTTTGGAGTTTTTCCAAGACATTATTAACAATATTCTCTTTAAATGTCTTTTGCAATTGGTATAATTTAATTTTTTTTCTTTTCATTATTATGTCAATAATTTTCTTTTCATAATCGGAATATAATTCAATGCCAGAAATCGACCCTTGAACATTTTCATTAACAACATAAACAGTTTTCGCACTTTTCTTCTCGATGCCTTTTGGTAGCATAGTTCTTAAAACTTCACCAATGGGACATAAATAATATTCAGAAATCCATTTTGATAATTCAATTAGTTCTGTCGTTAATACAGGTTCTTCATCTAATATTTCAATGATTTCTTTTAACTCAACGTCCGGTTTTTCTTTACATTCTTCAAAAATATAACCGGTAACAAATTTATTTTTAAATGGAATTAAAACCATCAATCCCAACTTTAACTTCTCATAAAAAACCTCAGACACTTTATACGTATATAATCCCTTAACCGGTATTGAAACCGCTACGTTGAGATATTTTTCGTTTTCCATCATTTTTAATAAGGTCT
>CAZBIT010000502.1:0-2222 GCA_964491835.1 uncultured bacterium | reverse complement strand
CAGAATATTTATCAAGTCGTTTCTCAAGTTCCTGCGGTCTTCCACAATCCGCATACATCCTACCTATTATCATATCAACATCCTCTCTATTTATCGGGATTACTGATGATGGCATTACTTCCTCAATTTTGTCCAAGACCTTCACAACCTTTTCTCTTTCACCTTTATTATAATAATGTAAAGCAAGTTGTGTAAATAACGTCCTATAATTCTGTAAAAGCTCATTTGTTTGATAGTCATAATATACATCTGGGTCATTCAATTTTCTAAACTTATACTTCTCAAAAAGATTCTTTTCCAATAAAGATGGAGAAATTTTTATACCTTTAAATGGTATAAGTTTCATAGACATTCCATCCATTCTTAAATAATCATTAAGACCAACCTTACCACCATCAGAAACAGTCAGTGCAAAGTAGATTGGCTTTTTCCATTGGTTTGCATACATAATGTTCAATACCATATAATCTTGAACATTCAAACCCTGGCCACCATAAGTAGGATTAACCACAAACTCCATCACCGCTGGGTTCTCAGGAACGTTCATTTCCCCTTTTACATCAGCCATATACTCAGTCAGCAAAAAAGGAGGAACTTCTATCCTATAATTCTGCTTTTTCCAGGGCCTAACTGAAATTCCCTGTATTAATTCATCACTTAAATAAATTGGAACTTTTGGCTCTTCATTCTTTAATTGCAATATATACCAATTCGTATTTAATAGAGAAAGATTGGCAATTCTAACGTCCTTTCTTATTCCTTCAACTTCCTGTAAATACCAAAGCGGAAAGGTATCGTTATCACCTTGTGTAATTAAAATTGCGTTTGGTTCACAGGATTCAAGAATATTATAAGAATAATCCCAGGCAATATAATTCCCTCTTCTATCGTGTTCATCAAAACTGAACCTCAGCATATTTACGGGGATAATGAAAATTATTATCAAAATTACTGCGCTTACTGCAATCCACTTCAAGTTTACATTTTCTTTCAGTTTCGTAATTATTCCTTCTAATATTCCAACCATACCAATACCAATCCATATAGCAAATGCTAAAAAACATCCGACATAAACGTAATCACGTTCTCTTGGCTGTGGGTCTGGCTGATTAAGATATACGACGATTGCTATTCCTGTCATAATGAAAAATATTAAAACGGAGAGCGCTCTTTTCCAATCTTTATAAAAGTGATGAACCATACCTGCTATTCCCAAAATAAATGGCAGACCATATAATCCTCTGAAACTCAAATTTTCAGCAATGTATCCATCAGGTCCAATTGTTGTTCCTTTTCCGATAAACTGCCATCCAAAATAACGCAAGAACATCTTCTTTACCTGATAAGCCCAAAATGGAGCAGCCCTATTAAAAAGTATACTAAATTGACTTTCTGTGCCATATTGCTCTCTTTTAAGATACTTTACAATATTTTCCCAACTATCTGGATTATTCTCATTTATAGCAGGATGAAGTCCTGCCCTTATGATTATCATAAAATAAGTTGAATAACCGATAATAATAAGTATAGGAAGGGCTCCCCATAAATCATATCGTAATAAAAGTTTCTTCTCAGTAAAGAAAATTAACAATAAAATTGAAGGAATAACCAATAAATTCAAAAGATGCACACCTGCTCCAAGCCCAAAAAGATATAAAACCAACAACAAAAATCTAACTGACTTATAATCCTTATGGTTATCCATCCATATTAAAACAAGCCAAAAAGTAAGTGCTGTCAGAAAAATTGACATTGCATAAACTTCTGTTTCAACCGCATTAAACCATAAAGTATCTGTAAATGCAAAACTCATTGCTCCGATAAATCCACCTGCATTAACTATAACTTTTTCTTCAAAGGTCTTGGGTAGACCTCTCCACTCCTGAATAAATCTCACAATAATAAGAAAAAGAATGGAAATTGTAAAAGCAGTTGAAAAAACTGATATAAGATTTGTTCTAAATGCAACATCCCTCCATGGAATCAAGGTAAACACCCTTCCAATTAATTGGAATAATGGTGTTCCTGGTGGATGTGTTATACCCATAATGTATGAACAAGCACTAAATTCTCCACAATCCCAAAACGAAACAGTAGGAGCCATTGTGATAAAATAAACTATAAAAGATAGTAAAAATGTTATCCCTGCGAATATCTTATTTTCCTTACTCATTTATTTATTCCTTACTTTTGCCCTATAATTCCTATATTATTAAATGTAT
>CAZBIT010000501.1:0-2230 GCA_964491835.1 uncultured bacterium | reverse complement strand
CTGCAATTTCCGACCAGGAAGTTGATAAAGTTGAGGTTCAAGGACACTTATGGTATATAAAATATCCGTTAGAAAATTCAGATAAATTCATAAGAGTTGCCACAACGAGACCAGAAACTATGTTAGGAGATACTGCGGTTGCGGTAAATCCTGATGATAAAAGATTTAAAAAGTTAATTGGTAAAACTTCCATTCTTCCATTAATTAATAGAAAAATCAAGATTATTGGAGATAAAATAGTTGACCCTAAGTTCGGAACAGGTGCAGTTAAAGTAACTCCAGCACATGACCAAAACGATTTTGAGATTAGCAATAGACATAACCTCGAAAGAATAGAAGTTATCGATATTTTTGGAATAATGACGGAAAATGCAGGCAAAGAATACACTGGTATGGATAGATTTGAATGCAGGAAAAAGGTTGTCGATGATTTGAAGGTTCAAGGATTGCTCGATAAAATTGAAGAATATACACATTCTGTCGGTAAATGTTCTCGTTGCAATACAATTATAGAGCCACTTCTTTCAATGCAATGGTTCGTTAAAATGGGACCAATTGCCAAAAAAGCGATTGAAAAGGTGAGAAAGGGGGAAATAAAATTTTATCCTAAAAAATGGGAGGATGACTACTTCAATTGGATGGAAAATATCAGGGACTGGTGTATTTCAAGGCAACTCTGGTGGGGACATAGAATTCCAGTATGGTATTGTCAGGATTGCAGTGAAATTATAGTGAATAGAGAGGAACCAAAAGTTTGTAACAAATGTTCAAGCAAAAATCTTAAACAGGATGAAGATGTGCTTGACACCTGGTTTTCATCCTGGCTCTGGCCATTTTCTACGATGGGTTGGCCTGATGATACTCCTGAACTTCGATATTTTTATCCAACTACCGTTCTTGTCTCTGGTTATGATATTTTATTCTTCTGGATTGCAAGAATGATTATGGCAGGATATGAATTCACTGAAAAAAAACCTTATTCTGATGTGTATATTACTGGAATGATAAAAGATGAATTTGGCAGGTGGATGAGTAAATCGCTTGGGAATGGAATTGACCCTATTGAAATGATTGACCAATATGGTGCTGATTCGGTTAGATATTCTCTTGTTGCACTCGCTACTGAAGGACAAGATATAAAATTATCAAAATCCAAATTTGAAATGGGAAGGAATTTTTCAAATAAAATATGGAATGCTTTACGATTCCTTTTGGTTGCAAAAAATGAGATTGGCACAGATTTCCCTGAAAATAAATCTTCTCAAAAAGACCTCTCTGACCGATGGATTATGTCTCGTCTGGAAAAAATGACAAATGAAGTAAAAAAATGTTTTAAAGTTTATAAACTAAACGAAGCATTGCTTTCAATATACGATTTTATATGGCATGAATACTGCGATTGGTATATTGAATTAATTAAAGAGAGAATTTCACAAGAAAACAAAGTTGAAAGTTCTCTTTTGTTAAATAAAATTGCGATTCCTATTTTCGAGAAGGCAATATTTCTACTTCATCCATTTATGCCATTTATAACGGAAGAGATATGGCAGAATCTTTCTGCTAATGGACAAAGAAAGAGTATTATGATTACGGGTGAAAACGAAACTTTTGTAGGTGAAATTGATGAGGATGCAGAAAAATCTATGAAGTTGATTCAAGATATAATAACAATAATCAGGAATATAAGGGGTGAGATGAACGTTCCACCCGAAAAAAGAGCCAAAGTAATAATAGTTACGAAAGATAAGGAAATACAAAAAATTTTAAAGAACTATGAAAGTTATTTTTATCGTCTTGCAAAAACATCTGAAATAAAGGTTGTTCAATATTATTCTAATCCTGGTATCTCTGCTACCGGTGTGTTAAAAGATGTTGAAATTTATGTTCCACTCGAAGAATTAATTGATATTGAAAAAGAAAAAAATCGCCTTGAAAAAGAACTAAATAAATTAAAGTATCATATTGAAGACGTGAATAAAAAATTAAACAATGACAATTTCATTAAAAAAGCACCAACTGAAGTAATCGAGAAAGAAAAGTCAAAAATGACTGACTTTGTCTCTAAATATGAAAAAATAAAATTTAACTTAAATATACTTATTGGAAGGGAAAATTGATAAACTTAATCAAAACCATAAAACCATTTTATTTTTTATTGTCTTTTGTTTTATATATATCAACGTTTGCAGAAGAGCCATCAAAATTATTTATAACAATTTACGGAGATGGA
>CAZBIT010000500.1:0-2230 GCA_964491835.1 uncultured bacterium | reverse complement strand
TATAGAATATATATGTTTTGATTATAATAATCAATATACTTTAGAATCATTATCAAAACTGTAAATTCAAACTTAAATATCTTTACTAATTTCTTTCAAATCTGTGAATATGGCGTTGGTTGAAGAATTATGTCAGTAATGTTGGAAACTGTATCTGCATATTTTGTGTCTGTGCTGAGTTTTTTCCAATCGGAGTCGCTACGGAATACCTCCCACTGCTTATCCCTTGCTGTCATATTACTAAATGCAAGCATATAATTTAAATTTGGCAATCTCTGTCCAATTAATGTTTCGCCAAAGAAAACCGGCTGTAAGCCCGTTTTACGAAAAATGTCAATTTCGCCTCCCTCATTAAACATTTCGATTTTCTTTTTACCTGCTTTTATACTATGACTCTCGTATGTGCGAAGTTCAAAAATACGGGGTTCTTTTTTTTCTGTGGATTCTGGTACCTTCAATTTCGGCATTCTCTCAAATGCTACCATAAGTGAATTTTCCATTCTTAAATATAACGGCTCTGATATAGGTGCATTTATAAATGATTCACCCGACTTCTGGTATTTTGCATCTGTTAAAAGACGTGAGGTGGCAGAAGCAAATAATTCAAGTGACTTATAAACGAGAAGAACGTAAATGGTTGAACTATCAGGTCCATATACTACATTAAAGACCCCAACCGGACCAATGCCTATACGGTTCATTGCAGGTATGGCAACATTACTCAAGTAATCATCAAGAAGTTTTTGTTTTGTGCGGTTAAGAAGATAATATTTTCTTAGTTCGTAATACTCAAGGTTCATATTACCTTTTATTTCGATATTATTTGCAAAAGCAAAAGGTGTTAAACCACCAATTAATGCCGTTTTTAAAAATTCCCTTCTTTTCATTTTCGAATTCTCCTTTTGTTATATAGTTTGAAAATAAATCCAAAATAATATAATAAGGTTTTTTAATTAAAACATATTTTGTTATTCTGTCCCGATGTTTCGGAATCAGAATTTAATAAAATGTTATAAAAGAATAACCTATTTTCCCTTCTCCTCTATTACCTGATTATAATAGTTTAAAAGTTTCATACATTGATTGGAGATGGAGAGTTCTTTTAATTTTTCATTTTCTTTGGTTTTTAATCTATCTAAGAGGATTTCATTGTGGATGAGACATTTTATTTTTTGAAAGAAATCCGCTTCGCTATTTTCCGACAGTAATCCATTTACGTCATTTTTCACTAATTCACATATTGGACCCGACTTAACTGCAATTATCGGGAGTCCGAAAGAAAGTGCCTCAAGAATCACCAATCCTTGTGTATCGGTTACAGAAGAGAATAAGAATACATCACTGATTGAGTAATATAGTCCGATTTCATTATGAGGTATATAACCAGTAAAATATATGTGTTCCGATTTTCCGTCATTATAAACAAATTTTTGCCAATGCTTCTTTTGAGGTCCATCTCCAACAAGTAGAAGAACAACGTCCATCTGTTCGTTTATTAGATTAATAACTGATTTGATAATTAATTCTAAATTTTTTTCCCGAGCAATTCTGCCAACATATAAAAGAATTTTTGTATCAGGTGTTTTCTGATATTTTCTTTTAAAAAACCTTACATCCTCATCGGAATATTTTCTTATATCTCCAATACCAGTAAGGAGTTGTATAATTTTCTTTTTCACACCATAACCTTTAAGGACGTCAACAATTTTTTGTGAAGGTGCAATTATGAGGTCGCATTTATTAAGATAATAACGGGAGTAAATTCTTGCTATTGGCTTTGAAATAAACTGTGGTATCCAGGAATAATGAACGTATTTCTCGTAATACGTATGATATGTATGGACAAGTGGTATATTTAATCTTTTTGAAAGATAATATCCAAACACACCTATATTAAATATTGTATGAGAGTGGATTATATCGAGATTTAATTTTGACCATCTTGCCTTTCGTAAGAGTTTGAATGGGAATGAAAATCTATACTCCTTTTCCCCCCAAAACGGAACAGACCTGACTGGTATCACATTTTCATTGGATTTGTAATTTGGATATTTTGGTGCGACGATATAAAGATTATGTCCTAACTCCAATAAACTTTTCCGAAAATTTTCAATAGAAATCACTATGCCATCAACGTTAGGCAAATATGTATCTGTGGCAAAAAGTATGTTCATAAGGTAAAAACAAAATGTTTATAAGATTAAAATAATTTACATTTAAAAATTTAATA
>CAZBIT010000499.1:0-2239 GCA_964491835.1 uncultured bacterium | reverse complement strand
AAATGGAATGAGTATTATTGAAAGACTTGAAAGAGTCAGTAAACCTGGATTGAGAGTGTATGTTGGAGTTGATAAAATACCACGTGTGATGAATAATCTTGGAATTGCAATTATGAGTACTCCGCTTGGTATGATGACTAATTTTGATGCAAAGAAAAAAAACGTTGGTGGCGAAATTATATGTTATGTATGGTAAGATTTATTAAAGTTTTAAGGAATAAAAAATGTCGAGAGTAGGAAAAGAACCAATAAAAATTCCTGACGGAGTAAAAGTTGAGATAAATGGACAAAAGATTAAGATTGCTGGTCCGAAAGGTTTATTGGAACGGGAAATACATCCACGAATTAAAGCAGAAATAAAAGACGGATTTATTTTAGTTAGTAGAAATTCCGATGGCAATTTTCAAAAGGCACTTCACGGATTACATCGTTCTTTATTAAATAATATGATAATTGGTGTTACAAAGGGATTTATGAAATCGCTTGAAATAGTCGGTATAGGATATAAAGGAGAAAAAAAGGGGTCTCGAATAATTTTCAATCTTGGGTATTCTCATCCAATTGTATTTCGTCCTCCGGATGGAATAACGGTAGATTTAAAGGGACAGATAATCGGTGTTTTTGGAATAGATAAGGAGTTAGTTGGTCAGGTGTCCGCGAAAATACGGTCTTTTAGGCCACCAGAACCTTATAAAGGCAAGGGCATTAAATATGTAGGTGAAGAGATAAAGAAGAAGGCAGGCAAAACCGCTGTTTAATTTTTTTAATCAGGTTTGATATATAATGAAAAACAAAAGTAGTTTACTAAAAAAGAAAAGAGAAATCCTGAAAAAACGGATTAAAAAGAAAATTTCAGGCACCCCCAAAAGACCACGATTATTGGTTTATAGAGGGTTGAAGAATTTAATTGCGCAATTGAACGATGATACAACCAATACTACTATTATCAGTGTAGATAGTAGAACGGTAATAAAAAGTTCAAAAGAATTAGAGAAAATGAAGAAAACTGAAATCTCTAAAGAGGTTGGTAAATTTCTTGCAAAAAAGGCATTAGAAAAGAATATTACGGAAATTGTTTTTGACCGAAGTGGTTATAAATATCATGGCAGAGTTAAGGCATTGGCAGAAGGTGCAAGAGAAGGAGGACTTAAATTTTAATTAATTTAATTAAGTATAATTAAAATTGAAAGTAATGAAAATATGATAAATCAGGGAGAACTTGAATTAAAAGAAAAAGTTGTTCATATAAATAGAGTGGCTAAGGTTGTAAAAGGAGGAAGAAGATTTGGTTTCAATGCAATTGTTGTCGTTGGAGATGGAAAAGGATATGTTGGCGTTGGTCTTGGAAAAGCCAATGAAGTGACTGATGCAATCGCGAAAGGAATTGAAACTGCAAAAAAGAATCTCGTTCGCATTCCAATTCACAAAAATACGATACCACATGAAATTTTAAGTAAATACGGAGCAGCAAAAGTTTTTCTTAAACCTGCATCTCCTGGAACTGGAATAATAGCAGGTGGAGCAGTAAGAGCAATTATGGAAGCGGCGGGAATTCAGGATATTTTAGCGAAATCCATTGGTTCTTCTAATCCTCATAATGTCGTGAAAGCCACAATGAAAGCTTTGGAAAATCTCGAAAATTTATATTCAATTTCCAAGAAAAGAGGAATAAAAGTATCCGAGGTTCTGGAATAATTTACATTTGATTTTTTAGATTTATACATTCAAAACGAAAATGAAATTTAAAATAACACAAATAAGAAGTGTAATTGGCCAAAAAGGAAGAGTCAAAAGAACAATATATGCTCTTGGTATAAAAAAGATACACAGGAGTGTAATACATAATGATACTCCACAAATAAGGGGTATGATTAATGTAGTGAAACATATAGTAGATGTAGAAGAAGTGGAATGAGTATGAAACTTAACGAGTTAAAGCCACCTGAAAATTCAAGAAAAAAGGGAAAAAGGTTTGGGAGAGGCCAAGGTTCGGGTCGTGGAGGAACTTGTGGAAGGGGTAACAAAGGACAGTTGTCCCGCTCGGGAGGAAATGTGAGAATTGGTTTTGAAGGCGGACAGATGCCCTTACAGCGCAGGATTCCTAAATTTGGTTTTACCAATATCTTTAGAAAAGAATATCAAATTGTAAATCTTGAACAGTTAAATAGGTTTTCTGAAAGTGAAACTATTAATAAAGAGGTTTTGCTGAATGCAGGAATTATTAAAAAGAAAAATGGTG
>CAZBIT010000498.1:0-2241 GCA_964491835.1 uncultured bacterium | reverse complement strand
AAATTTTATATCATTTAACTTTCGGTTTTTTATTACTTTCCCAACTCCCTCAGTTTAGGAAAATTATTCTATGAAAAGGATTTTAATTGATGTTTTTTTATTTGTAATTTTTTCAATTATGTCATTAGATGGTTCAAGGTGCTATCAGGAAGAAAATCATTTTTATGGTGATGTAAGAATTTTGGAATCAAATGATAAAAGATTAATTTTTGAATATTATCCTCAAGTAAAAAAAGAATATATGAAATCTGGAGAGTATGTTTTTTATAACGTATCTAATTGTAGTTATCCTAATGAAGTAGGAAATCCTATGATACCAGAGAGATGTATAATTATTGGCGTGCCAGTGAATGGGTCTGCTGAATTAAAGGTTATTGAAAATGAATTTTATGATGAGAAGGCTGTAAAATTTCTTCCTGTACCGTCCTTGAAGGTTATTGATGATATTTCGTATGAAAATTATTTAATTGATGAAAAAACATATTCTTCTAATTCCTGGATAAATGAAAGTATTTGCACCATAAATAGCCCTGAATTTATTAGAAAACAAAGAATTCAAAAAATAAATGTTTATCCAATTGATTATCAGCCTTCAGAAAATTTAATAAGGGTTTATAAGAGAATTAAAATTGAAGTCAATTTTTCGGGAGATTTTGAATCTTATGGCAAATATTATTCGGATAATGCCTTTGAAAATGTATATAAAAATTTGATATTGAATTATGAACAATGTAAAAATTGGAGAATGGATTCGCCAAAAAAGATTAAAAAGCAAACTTTACAGGAAGAAGGTATATGGTATAAAATCAATGTCAATGAGGAAGGTATATATATACTTGATAAAAAATATTTCAGTGATAAAAACATAGATTTATCAGGAATTGACCCAAGAACGATAAAGATTTATAATAATGGTGGAAGAGAACTACCACAGGATATTAATGTTCCAAGACAGGAAGGTTTGATTGAAAATAGCATTTATGTTTATGGAGAAGAAGATGGGAGATTTGATGATAACGATTTTATAATTTTTTACGGTATTCCTGCTTTTGGATGGGACTATTCTAATTCTGAACCCGCGCATTATATTCATCATTATCAAAATGAAAATATATACTGGCTGACGTTTGATGGAAAGCAAAAAGGTAAAAGATTGAGTGAAAGAAAGTCCATTAGCGGTGTTAGTTCTAATAAACCAGAAAATTTTAAATGGCGTGTTTTTGTCGAAAATGAACTGAATAAAATTTATGAATCAGGAATTAATTGGTATGGAACGGAGTTCAGGAATGGTGACTCAAAAGAGGTAAAGATAAAATTGCTTAGTTACGTAGAAAATATGCCTGTTAAATACAAAATTGCTTTAAAGGGTGGCTCTGCAGGAAGACATAATTTTACCATTTTTGAAAAGGACGTAAAAATTGCCGATATGTCTTTTTATTCTTTTGACGAATCGGTATTAACGAAGGAAATAAATTTAAATATTACTAATGACGAGACGCAATTAATTTTCAAATATGATGGTTCTCTGCCCGTAGGGAGAGCATTTATCGATTGGATTGAAGTTGAATATACTAAAATGTTTAAAGCGGATGATAACGTTTTATTTTTTGAGTCCCCGACTGGAAATGGTGAGTACACAATTACCGGATTTGCTGGGAACGATTTTTGGATTTTTGATATTTCTAATCCTGTAAATGTAAAAAGAATTACGGACTTTACCATTCAAAGCAATAAAATCTCATTTGGAGATACTACTGCTTCACCTGAAAGAAGAATATTCGCTGTTTTAGAGAAAAGTAAGTTTAAAAAACCAGCGAATATTATAAAAGATGAAAATTCTGACATTAGAGTAAGAGATAGAGAAATTGATTTTATCATAATTACTTATGATGATTTTTATAATGAGGCAATGGCATTAAGAGATTGGCGAGAATCAAATAATGGACTTAAAACTGAATTAGTAAAAATATCAAATATATACGATGAGTTTTCAGGAGGTTTAATGGACGCCGTTGCCATAAGGGATTTTTTGAGATTCGCTTATTTGAATTGGAGGGATGGAAATGGAAATCCACCCGGATATGCTCTTCTGTTTGGTGATGGTAGTTATGATTTTAAAAATGTTATAAACAAAGAAAAGAGTAATTTTATTCCCCCATTTGAAATTGATAACGATAATGAATTATATACAAGATGCACGGATGACTGGTATGTATATATCGAAGGGAATGACAGATTGAT
>CAZBIT010000497.1:0-2244 GCA_964491835.1 uncultured bacterium | reverse complement strand
GAGAAAGTAACTTTGGATGAAATTGCAAAAGAAGCTGAGTTTGGTAAAGGGACAATTTATAATTATTTCAAGGGGAAGGAAGACCTTTTTATCAATCTTATCCAGCATGGATTGTCACAAATGGAAGAAGATATTACTAAAGTAATTAATGAAAATATGAATTGTCGTGAACAGTTAGAAATAATCCTTAAAGAAGTAAAAAAATTTTATAAAAAAAATACTGATTTTTTTAGAGTTCAAATAAAAGAATATGGTCGGCTCGTTTTATATAAGGATGGTGATTTTAAAGAAAATTTAATGAAAAGTTATCATTTTATGGTAAATGGAATCTCAGGTATCCTTAAAAGAGGAATTGAAAATTCAGAAATAAGAAATATAAATACCGATAAATCCGCTGAATTTTTTATTTTTATGATTCGTATGTTGATTTGGAAAAATTTGTGCCTTAATATCAAAAATATTTCTGATGAAGACGTGAATTTACTAATTTCTTTGTTCTTTGACGGGATTTCCTGTAAGAAAAAATAAACACGAATTCGCTTGGGTGTATATATAAAACGTAAGTAAATGAAAAGGAGGATGAATTGAGAAATAAAATGAGGAAAAGATTTTTTATATTTTTTATTATTTTTTATTTTTCTAATACTTTTGCGTTTTCAGATAAGAATGAAAAAATAGTTTTGACCCTTGAATCGTCGTTAGAAATCGCAAAAGGGAAAAATAAAGATGTTCTAATAGCCAATGAAGACAGGAAAAGAGCAGGTGCAATGGTGCGAGAGGCATATTCAGGAGCACTTCCTCAGATATCTATGAATAGTGTTTATACTCGTAATATTTTGAAACCCGCTTTTTTCTTAAAATTTGAGGATAAAACACAAAAAATAGAAATAGGACAGGATAATTCTTACCAAAATATGATAACCTTTAGTCAGCCAATCTGGCTTGGTGGTAAAGTAGGAACTGCTTTAAAAATAGCAAAAGCATACGATAACTCCTCAGAATATGGATTTACTAATACATGGAACAATATCAGAGCACAGGTTGAAAAAACATTTTATTCGGTTCTCCTTGCACAAGAAGCAAAAAAAATATCGGAAATGGTTTTGAAAAATGCACAGGCACATTATGAAAATGTTAATAAGAGATATGCTCAAGGTATGTCTTCTGAATTTGATTTATTGAGAGCGGAAGTAAATGTTTATAATTTTAAACCACAGGTTATACAGACAGAAAATAATCTTAAATTGTCTTATAATGCCTTAAAAAATATTTTGGGTTTGGATATTGAACAAGAGATAGAAATAGAAGGTGTTTTTAGTTATGAACCGATTGGTGAAAGTGTGATTGAAGTGTATAACAAAAAAGCCCTTGACAATAGACCCGACCTTAAACAACTTGAATATCAGACCCAAATGCAGGAACTGAATGTAAAAATAGAAAGAGCGAACTGGTATCCAAACTTCTTTTTGACTGGTGGATTTCAGTTTCAGGGTATGTCGGATAAGTTTTATCTAAAAAAAAACCAGAGGGCTTTCAGTTTTAGTACAGGTATTCAGATGCAGGTCTCATTATTTGATGGATTAAGAACACAGTCAAGAGTATTGCAGGCGGAAGCGGACTATCAAAAACTTGAGTATCAAAAAGATAAACTTTTGGAAGGGATAAAAATGGAGATAAAGCAATCGGTTCTGAAAATGAAAGAATCGGAACAGCGCGTTGAATCCCAATCTAAAAACGTCGTTCAAGCGGAAAAAGCAATGAAAATAGCAGAAGTAAGATATAATAGTGGAATCGGAACGCAATTAGAACTATTCGATTCTCAAATTGCATATGAGAATGCTCAAATGGGGTATATTTATGGTATTTATGATTACCTTATTGCAAAAACTGACTGGGAAAAAGCAGTAGGATTTTGAAAAAATTACAGACAAGAAAAAAATAATTTTCTTTTAAAATATGGTTAATTCTTTTGGAATATTTTATATGAATTGTAATTGTTTAAATATCGCTAATGTAGAGACGCATTGCTATGCGTCTCTATAATAATTAAAAATATGCGATTACGGAATAATAGGATTGAATACTTAAGGAGATATTAAATGAAAAAGATTATCTTTGTAATTGTTGGTTTAATGATTGTCGGGCTCGTTACGAAGGGGGTTTTAAAGAACATAGAAAATTCAAAAAAGATTGTTCGTAGCATTTCAGATATTCAAGAAGAACAGGGAATACCCGTTGAAGTAA
>CAZBIT010000496.1:224-2245 GCA_964491835.1 uncultured bacterium | reverse complement strand
TGACATTACCTTTTCTTGTGCTACCAAAGGCAGCTATTTTTGCAGTTTTAAGTGGAATGTTTCTTATTTGTTTGAAAAAATCCATATCTTTGGGATTCGACCCGGGCCAGCCACCTTCAATATATTTTACCCCAAACTTATCAAGACATTGAGCAATCTTTATCTTATCCGCCGATGAAAATGAAACACCCTCTCCTTGTGTACCGTCTCTCAATGTTGTATCATAAATTTCTACTCTTTTCATAAATGTCACCTAATCTTTTCAAAAAAAATCTTATTTCATAAATTTAAGTAATCTTTAAGACAAAAATAGACAGACACAAATAATAAACGTCTGTCATAAAAAATTTACCAAAGTTTATTTATAAAATAAATCCAAAAATTGTGAATTAATTTTATACTAATATACTACTATCCCTGATTTAAATTTCATCATCAAGTTCTTCATGAATGCAGGCAACCGCTTTCCTCATATTATTACTATCAACAACCATTGAAATATTATATTCGGAAGAACCTTGTGCAATGGCGATAATGTTAATGCCATTCCTTCCAAGAGTACTAAAAATTTTTCCAGCAATACCTACACGCCCTTTCAGTTTAGCACCAACACAAGCAATAATAGCAACATTTCTTTCAACGACGATTCTACTTATAGAGTGTTCAACAAGTCGCATTATTTCAAGTTCCTGTTGTAGTGAATGAACCGCCCGCTCGGCGTCTACAGATTTCACAAGAAACGAAATATTGTACTCTGAAGATGCCATAGAAATCATATAAATGTTTATATCCTCTTTTGTCACTGCAGAAAGGACTTTTACTACTAAACTTGGAGTTGCCTGTAATCCAGACCCTTCAACAGTTATAAGTGTAAGGTCATCTATAGAACAGGTTATCAAAGATGAATAATTATCATCATATTGAGAAGAAATCAACGTTCCAGGATAATCAGGATTAAAGGTATTCTTTATCCTTATGGGAATATCAGCTAAAATTGCAGGTTGCATTGTTTTAGGATGAATAATCTCCCCTCCAAAATGAGAAATTTCCGATGCCTCTTGATAAGAAATCCTTGGAACTACCTTTGCACCAGAATATATTTTAGGATTTGCCGTCATAACGCCATCAACATCTTTCCATATAACTATTTCATTACATTTCACAGCATATCCAACAATAGACGTGGTGTAGTCAGTGCCATTTCGCCCGATTGTAGTTGTAATGCCATTTTCCGTTGAGCCAATAAATCCAGTTACAACAGGTATTGAACCATTAATTTTAGGCAACACATTATCCCTGAATTTCTTTCCCGTGGTCTCAAGGTCAACTATAGCGTTACCAAACGTATTATCTGTCGTCATAAAAACTCTTGCATCAACTGGGAAAGAATTCATCCCCATTCTTCTCAATACTGCAGAAAATATTATTGCCGAAAGCCGTTCACCAAAAGAAGCAACCACATCAAGAGACCTTTTAGTAAGTTCACCTACTAAAATTATCCCTTTATATATCTGTCGAAGTTCGTCAATATGTACTTTCTTTTCTTTAACAAGTTTTTCCATTTCATCTTTATCATCAGCAATGTGTTTTATAATCTCCTGATGCTTACCATCCATTTCCTTTAAACTCTTTTCCATTTCTTCTTCCTTCTTATCCAAAGCAAGTCGTGCAGTATTAAGCAATTTATCAGTAATTTTATATACTGCTGAAACAACCACTATAATATCTTTGTCATGATAATTTCTAACAAGTTTTGCAGCGTTCATAAACTGCTCGCCATTCCCAAGACAACTTCCTCCAAACTTCATCACTACCATAGTTTATATTAACCCCCTATTTTATTTAACTTACATCATTTTAAATAAATTTAGATTTATAATTTAAATAAATTTTATATCTTTTGCAATATGAATTTACAGTTTTATTTATGAACAATTAAAATTACTTTGATAATAATTTTATCAAATTGTGAGAAAAAAGTATCAAAAAGTCTCATTTTTGTCTCATTTTGTCTCATTTTT
>CAZBIT010000496.1:0-214 GCA_964491835.1 uncultured bacterium | reverse complement strand
TAAACAAAAGGATACTTTCATTTGGTTTTCATTAGATATGAAGGCGCTATCTGATGGTTTATATGACCTTACTATTAAGATTACTGACCTTGTGTTAAATCAATCTTCCTCATCAGAATATGCATTTATGTTAGGAAAAAAATAAAGTAATTTGAATAAATTTAGTGTCAAATTCTCACATTTTTTTTTGGACAATTAATCATAAATTATTTTA
>CAZBIT010000495.1:0-2250 GCA_964491835.1 uncultured bacterium | reverse complement strand
GACCGATGAAAAAAGAAAATTTTTAAATATTACTCAATGATTTTTTATTGCTCATAATACTTGTGTAATTACTTTATATTCATTCAAAGGAAGGTAAATTACATATAAGAACTGACTAAACTGACTCTTTCTACAATCGTCGGATTGAGTTCCTTAATGATTCACTTTTACTTATTTAAATAAAAAATTACTTTTCAAATTTATTACTTTAAAATCAAAAAATCAAGAACAAACATAAAAATTATATATCCGACACTTATACTAAAAAATTGACAACCGTTGAAGGAAAAATGAATCTAATTACCCGAAAATTGCTATATAATAATTAACCTATGATAATTAAGAAATTATACGAATAAAATTGGCAATTATATAAGGACAATCCCTTAGGGGTCATCCCTACAAGATAAATTCAAATATTAAGATTGTTGCATAATTATTATTTAAGATTGCCACGCCCCGATTCTCTGGGCTCGCAATGACACCCACTATTCCATTAAATATATGTTAATAAATGTTATTGTGAGGAATCCCGCTGTGCGGGAGACGAAGCAATCTCACAAAATTTGGTAATTTAGTTGAAATAATTAAGTGTCTTATCATTTATGCAACACTCTCATTAATAAAAATTAATAACGATAATCTTATTATCCTTATCCCATACATATTTCCCGCCGAGACCCTCTATTAAACTCTTCAATGGAACGAAATATTTATTAGATTTTTCAAAAACTTTTCCTTTCCCCTTTCCAAGAGTAAAAGTTATAGATGTCTCACCCTTATACAAAGCAATCCCTTTACCTGAATCTATCATTTCAGCTCTCATATTGCAGTATTCTTCAAGATAAGTTGTGGCAAAATAAATTTCTCCATCTTCAATCTTTACTGACTTAAACAAATATGGAGTAGATTCCCCATTTATTCTGATTTCATAAACATTCTGATAAACTTTCTTAAACATAAATAAGATAATAACAACCGTTAATAATATCAATATAAGTAAAAAACGATTTGCTCTAAACATTTTACTTTCCTTTAAATATAATCGATAAATAAATAAAATTTTTTGTTATACAAAAATTAGAAACTCGCCAATTTTCCACTAAGACCTTTTTATGAAATAATTAAAAATCAATCCTTACGCCAAATGAAGGAATTAAAGGAAGCCAGTATTCAGTTTTTAAATATGGATACCTTTGATTATTATTATCTATTCCCCACTTCCAATAACACTCACGAACGTTATCTCTGTCATAAAGATTATAAACCTCTATAAAAAATGAAAAATGATTATTCTTCACTATCATTTCACGGCTAATTTTTACATCAATTTTATGAAATGGAGGATATTTTGTTTCATTTATATCTGAATATATTACTTGCCATTTCGTTTGTGAAGTTCTCTTATAATATCTCGATGTGTATCTAAAACCCGTATGGTATCTCCAGCTAACATTAACATTCCAATCTTTAGAAGGTGTATAACTCACATTGAACATAATTGCATTTCTCTGGTCGAATGGTCGGAATATATACCTATCACCGACCTTTTGTTTTGTATAAGATAGCGTATAACCAAACCACCAACTGAGTTTTTTATTTTGCTGTCGTCTCATTAATATTTCAATTCCATTTGCATATCCCTTGTCAGGATAGAAATATTTTCCCTTTCTATAATCCCATACTCTATCAATCAATCTTCCAAACCGTTTGTAATACGTTTCTACTCTAATGTTAAAAAGAGGAAATGGCTGATACTCCCAACTTAATACATAATGTTGAGCATATTCTGGTTTATTAAACTCCGTAATACCTTTTGCTACTTCAAGGTCAGCCATCTCTTGTGATTGATAGTAGTATCCAAAAGCAGAACGAAAAACCATATTTTCTGAAACGTTATAAGCAATCCCAAAACGCGGTGATATTTGAGTTTTTTTTATATAGTCCTGATAGTCCAATCTGAATCCAATACTCAATGCGGTTTTTTTTGTAACAAAAAATTTTTCTTGAATGTATGACCCAAATTTAGTCCCTTCCGGAGAAATAACAACGTGCGTTGTATCGAGATAATACCCTATTCCAGGCAGGTCGCGCTCATAAGTTTCAAAGTAATCATAATCCGTTGTATAATTCTTATAATCAAACCCAAACTTAAGTATATTTTTATCATTGATTGCAATCATTGCATCATCTCTCAAACCGAATCCATCAAAATCTTGAAAATCAACGATTCTTTCTCTTAATGGATTA
>CAZBIT010000494.1:0-2253 GCA_964491835.1 uncultured bacterium | reverse complement strand
TCCAGAGACTTTCCAAAGAAATATGGAGAATATTTTGATCCTGAAGAAGTTGCAAAAAAACTGATTAGAAATGCACAGATTAAAAAGCTATCAAAAGTAAGAATTTCTGGTGGTGAACCAACTATATCAAAGGAACACTTACTTGGAGTTTTGAAGGAAATAAAAAACACAGATTTACTTTTTATATTGGAAACTAATGGGATTTTATTTGGATATGATGAGAGTTATGTTAAAAAATTAAAAGAATTCAAAAATATTCACATAAGAGTGTCAATAAAATCTGGTTCACCTGAAGGTTTTCAAAGGAGGACTGGTGCTATAGGTGATTTCTATCGATTGCCTTTTGATGCTATTTCAAATTTAATGAAAAACCAAATAAGTTTTCGTGTTGCCTGTATGAGTGACCCAAGATTAATGCCGCAAGAAGAAAGAAATTTCATTATAAGTAAGCTCAACAGTATTGGTTATACAGATTTTATTGAGGAGGAAATTTGTGACCCATATGATACTACAGTTATGCGATTGGAAAAGGCAGGTTATAAAAATTTTTTTAGGTAAGTATTATCATTTATTTAAATTGAAATATCTACTTTAGGATTATAAGTATTGCTGAGAATATCGTAATATCGAGATTTAAACAAAAACTTCTATCTTGTATAGGTGGGATAATTTATATTAATTATGGTCCTTTCAACTACTTTTTTAGTTTTGGCTCTAATATACTTGGTTTCATTTTCTATTCTTAATAGACTTAAACTCTCTCTATATCTATTATATAATATTCTTTCTTTTAAAGAAACCTCGCCTATAGAATTAATAGTTTCTACTGGTTGTATACTTAATAACATTTTAAAACAATTATTAATTGATTATAGTGATAAGTAATATAATTGATATAAATTTTCTTTTTACCTTTAATCTTGCTTCTTTCCGATAGGTATAATATATAATGGCTGCTCTTTAATTGGCATATTCAAAATCTTTTTTACCTCTTCATCATAAAATGCACCAATAACTACTGCACCAAGATTTAGAGAAATTGCCTGAAGAAATACATTCTGAGCTGCATGACCCACTTCAATATGCACGTATCTTATGCCCCTTTCTCCATATTTTACAGTTGTTCGTTTATATACAGCAGAAAATATTATAACTATAGGAGCATATTTTACTGGTTCCTGGTCAAGAGCTGCCCTACACAGCTCAGTCCTCTTATCACCTTTCAATATCCTCATCAATTCATGAGTATTGGGAGTATATTTGTAAATTCCTTTTAGAAGTTCATTAACATTCCCAATAACAACGTAAACCTCAAGTGGATAAAGAGCTCCCGCAGAAGGAGCCGTTCTAAAACCTCTAGGATCTGTAATTCCCTGTGCTGCCCAAAGAAGTCGTGAAACTTCTTTAAGTGCCAACGGTTCATCCTTATAACTCCTAACAGACCTTCTATTAAGTAAAACTTTTTCGATCAAAGTAGAACTATCATATTTGGGCTCAGGCAATTTAATTATTTCTTGATTATTGGAGTTATTAGACATTAACATTTTGTTACTTTTGGTTGGTTGTTTGTGCATTAAAAATGTTCCTATTCCTATAAATATAATTATAAATATGCAACGTTAAAACATCTATTTTTTTTCTAATTATATGTCTTCTTAACAAATATGGATACTCCAGTTTAAAAATTAAGAGATACATTTTACTTTATCAATGATTTTATATAATTGTAATGTTCGGCAAATTAACAAGCGGTTCTAATCCTTCAAGATTATTCTTATAGTCCTCTCTTGTAACATTGTAGAACAAATCCTTCCCCGCAACATTTAAGGTTGCATAAACATATTTTGCATCATCAAAGTATATAAAATATTCTTCAATTGAAGTATATGGTCTTAAAATTCCTCTGTCTTTAATTCCAATCTGAAAATCTCCGAGCAATACTTTTTTATTGTAACATTCTGGTATTAATAAAATTTCCTTTTTTATTTGCATTGAGTATTTCAATCATTTTTATTATTAAAAGGATTTAAACTATTTTGAACTAAAGGTACAAATACCGACCATTGTATTTGTTAAATTGAATATATGAAATTCTTTATTTTTAAATATATCAAATTTCAATTCAAAATTTTCTTTATTTTTTTTATCAAATAACCATATTGATATATTCACAAAATCATTTAATTGTTTATATTTTTCTAAATCAATTTCAAATAAATCGTTAGCTTTTTTATTATTATATTTTTTAAAGAT
>CAZBIT010000493.1:0-2256 GCA_964491835.1 uncultured bacterium | reverse complement strand
AAGGTTAGAAAAGTAAAAAGAAAGATTGATTTTTTCAGAACATCTTTAACTTTTTGTTGTTTAATAATAATTCGAACACAAATACAAATACAGAGTATTACATATATTGCTAAAAATGATTCCATCCAGGAGTATGGACTCATAATTTTTGTAAAATTCTTAAAATATCGAACATAAAACAGTTCAGGGATTGGCGTGATTTTATCAGCAATGTAGAGATTTACAAGTTTTAAATTATTGTCAATATCTTCGTCCGTAGGTAGAATCTTTTTTGCTTTTTCATAATATAAAATGGATTTTCCAATATTCCCAATTTTATAATAAGCATTGCCAAGATTGTAATAAACTATACCATTCTCATATCCAATATCTATAATCTTTATATATTCATCTATTGCTTCTTGATATTTTTCATCCGTATAAAATTTATTCGCTCTACCAAATATCTCATTCACATTTTCCTGTGAAAAAGCAGAAAAAAATAATAGAGTAATAAACAAAATCACTATAATAATTATTTTTTTCATAGTAAAAATTATTATTTTAAATATTTTTCAAGCGACGATATGATATTTTTCGATTCATTGAATATGCGTTTCATATCTTCCATTTTAGATTCTGCCGGTGCAAACCTTAAGTAATCGCAGGCATTTATCAAATCAATAAATTTATTTGTAATCTCACCATTAATCTTTTTATTCTCTAACGTTTCTTTAACCTCATCCGTCAGAAAACCTACTTCAGATATATTCAGTTTATCGGCTATGTATCCTCGCAATGCCGATGACAGCGTCATATAAAACCTTTCTTTCGATTCTTCATTCATATAATTAGAAGATTCTTTTAATCTTTTCTCTGCACTTTTCATTGCAATTCGACTTCTTCTATATTCAATATCCGTATTTATCTTTATCAGATGATTATTATAAAAAACCGTGATGCCTATTAAACAAAGTGGAAAAAAAATCAGGAACAAAAAAACAAAATCGGTATAAAATTTTCTTCCCATTTTCTCCCATTTAACATTTTCCAATTTTATAAATCTTACATCACTTCCCACTAATTTCACTTCATCACGATAAATATTGTCGGGTAAGGAAACCAATCTTTCTTTTCCCGGTGAAACATTTATAAGGATTCCTTTCGTTGTTAAAGTAATGTATTTCTTCGTTTCAGGATTAAAATATGAAAGTGAAACCGGTTCGATTTTCTGCGTTCCTGGAAGTCGTGGCACAAGGACATACTCGAAGATTTTTTCACCTGATATATTATCCCCGGTTCTATTAATTTTTTCTTCAATTTTTGGTTCATATTTTTCAAAATCACCTGATACTTTTACATTTGGTGCCTCGAGTAATTTAATATTTCCAGTTCCTGATATCCTGAATTTTAGCGATATTGCTTCATTCGCCATAATGTCTGTTTTATCAACTTCAGAGTTAATGGTAAACTTCCCGGTGACATTTTTAAATCCGGCGGGTTTTCCAACTTCAGGAAAAGGTAATACATTCAATTTAACTGCCGGCGCAATAAGTTCTCTTCTTATGGTTCTTCCGAAAAAATCATCATTAAAAAAACTATCGAAATTCCAATCAAAAATATTTGTGGGGGTTTTTTTTCTTATTAAAACATCTGCCTGAATAACAAGGGATTCAAGCGTTAATTCTCCCGAATTTGTTGGGAAAAGTTCAATCTTTTTTACAATGGCACACTGATAACTTATACCATCGACTACTTCAGTGGATAAAACCGGTTGTTGTGGTAATGCATATTCCTCTATCCACGCCCCAGTAGCATTGGGTGGCTTTGAAATTCCAAAACTTGAAACCTGCACTCGCGTGTAAAGTTTATACGTAACGGTTACCCCTTCATTCTGATAAGGATTTTTTTTATCAACAAACGTTTTAATGAATATTAATTTACTTAAATCTGCGGTTTGGTCGGGGGGTATGGGCTGACTCGGCTGCGGTGTCTGGGATTTTTTCTGTTGTGGAACAGCACCTTTCACTACTTCTATTTCTATTGGTTCCGTTTTATAATCTTTTCCATTATAATTAAAAACACAAGAACTTATTATTATTTTCCCTTCTTTTGTAGGAATAAGGACATAACTATATGACCTGCTTGACGAAATTTGGCCATTTATAATGGAAATGCTCGTTGATGTATTTGGTCCAGAAGCGACGGCAAATCCATCAAGTTTAGGCAATTCCGGCGTTCCCGGAATATTTGTAGCCCTGCCCGTTATCTGAAGCG
>CAZBIT010000492.1:0-2261 GCA_964491835.1 uncultured bacterium | reverse complement strand
GACCTTAAAGCAAAACTGAAAACGCTTCAAGATTTGGTAAAGAAGTTTATTGGTACTGGTTCAACGGTTAAGATAGGTGCCAAGATTGCAAGTTCTTCAAATGAAAAAATCTTTACTGCCGAAGCCAATTCCAATGCTTCTGTTGGGATAAATACTATTTTTGTTTCAAAACTTGCTTCACGAGATACTGCAATTTCAAAACAGTTTCAGAATCTCAGTGGAACAAGTTTAGCATCCAATTTGAATGGAACTACTCAAGAATTTGATATAATTGTTGGCTCGAATACCCCCGTTAGAATCGCAATTGATTTTAACGATGAAAATGAGACGAGAGAAAGCATTTTAAAAAGAATTGTTGATGCAATAAATAACTCTGATGCAGACGTTACTGCAAGTTATATAAAAGATACGACTGATTCAGCAAGAATAACAATCGTGAGTAATAAAACGGGCTCTACAAATGAATTAACCTTGCAGGAAGTTAGTGACTCAAGTATATTAAGAAAATTGGGGATTATCACTGCTTCAGATTCAAGACCACAAGCAGCTGATACATCGGGAGGGTTTATTCAATCTGACCCTAATAACCTTAATGCATCTTTGACTGTGAATGGTATCGATATAGTTAGAGATACAAATACCATTGATGATGTTCTTGGAGGTGTGACCATTAATTTGCTTTCTACACAAACTGCTGGTCAAAATCCTGAAACTCTTACTGTAACCTACGATAAAAATACGATTAAAGGCGAAATTGAATCATTTATCGAGAAATATAATGATGTAATAAAATATCTGAATGATAAAACGAGCGTTGATACGACAAACTTTGTAAGAGGTGACCTTGTTGGAGAGTATGCTTATGGTAATCTCAAGTTTAGTATGAGGACTATTGTCTCCGGTCGGGTTAGTTCAGTTGAAAGTGGCGGTCCATCTTTGCTCTCCCAGATTGGTATTACTATTGCAAGAGATGGAACTTTAAAAATTTCGAATGAAGATAAACTGAAAGAATATATTGATAAAGGGGATTCAAGTATATCAAACCTTTTCAGTTCAGAAAAAGGCGTTGCAACGAAAATTGATGCTCTTCTCAATAATTATATCCGAACTGGTGGAACTGTTGATAATGATAAAAAGGTATTATCGGTAAGAATAGAAAATATTAACAAAAGAATCGCTGATTATGAAAGTAGATTAAAAATTAGAGAAGATACTTTAAGAAGAGAATTTTCACAACTTCAGGAATTATTAAGTTCTCTTAACTCTCAACAGAGTATAGTGCAAAGCAGTTTGTTTAATTATAGTAATTTAAATAGTACTTCATATATTTAAAATTATGCAATTAGATATTATTGAAATACAGGAAATTATGTGAAGTAATTTTAAAATTATGTAATATATAAATGTATCAAGGAGGTGATGAAAATTATGATAGCCAACGGGATGGCAATTGATTCGAATTTTCCCCTTCGAATAAAACCTGATACTGATAAGAAATCCGTTAATACCGTTCCAGAAAAGACCTCCACAGAAATTTCACAGGTTGGCGAAATAATACGTGAAAATGTTAAAGTAAACAGGGAAGTTCTGCAAAAAAGCATTGATGAAATTAATCAAAATATCAGAATTTTTAATACGAAACTTTCATTTTCCGTTGATGAACCAACAGGAAGGACTGTCATAAAAGTATCAGACCGTGAAACTGAGGAGGTTATCAGGGTAATACCACCATTGGAATTTTTAAAAATTGCTGCTAAATTAAATGAAATAATAGGAATGATTATTGACAAAAAGGCATAAATTATTAAAGATATTTGGAAAATTGTCGATATTTTAAATGAGGTGGTATATTTAAGTGTAATTGTTCTTAAAATGTAATAAAAAACAATGAAAGTAATATGAGAATAGAAAATATTCTACAAGCATTATCAACTCAGCTGCTTCATAAGAAGGGAACAAAAACAAATACACAACCTGTTAATATTAATGAGGATAAGGTCGAAATATCTTCCGAAGCCAGAAATTTGCAAAAAACTCATATGGCTAATAACTTGCAGAATGGTGAAATGAAAAATGTTAATAATGTAAGGGAAGAAAAAATCAAAGAGGTTATGATAAAATTGAATCAAAACTTTTATTCTTCTCCAAACGTTACTTCAAAATTAGTGGATAACTTATTTAAAATGCTCGGACTTTAATCTTAATACTTTTGTAAGTAAAAAAGGATAATCTTTTATAGGTTATCCTTTTTTTATTTTTTT
>CAZBIT010000491.1:0-2265 GCA_964491835.1 uncultured bacterium | reverse complement strand
ATTTTTCCAATACAATTTCTTCGGACATTCTTGTTTCCCCTCTCACTTGCATCGCAAAACCCAGAGCAGATAACGCTGACTGTCTCACAATTCTGTCAACATCTTTTGTTCTTTCTATTCCCTTCTTTTCTTCTCGCTCAAGCCAAAATTCCGTGAATTCATTAAACAAACTACCTCGATTGTTATGAATTATTTTGGAATCTTCCTTTAATACATATATAAACATCATTAAAAGCATAGGACTTTGGATTAATCTTTTCACTCTATTATCAAGATGGTTATAAAACTCTTCTATGGATGCTTTCTTATTTGCAAGTTCTATTTCCATTATTTCTTTAATCGTTTCAGCATCTAATCTCAACATCGTTAGAACAGGAATTGAAAAGTATCCTTTATAATCCTGTTCTCTCATAGTTATGACAATTTTATTATTGGGATATCTTAATAATAATTCTCTTATGTCTTTTAAAGCTCCTGGTATGTGCTTTATTGATACCTCATTTAATCCATCAAGAAGTATTAATAGTTTACCCCGCATTAAAAAATAGTCCGTCAATTCGTGAACACTCACATTTTGAATAAAGGTGCGTAAATCATTGACGATAGCGCTATGAATCCAATTTTTGGCATCGTTAGAAGGATTATACATATTCATCTCGATAAAAATCGGAATGACCCCTTTAACTTTGTCATTTACTATTAAATCATTATTATTCCCATTTAAAATTTCTTCGATACTTTTATAATAAAGATTTAAAACAGAAGAACTTTTTCCAGAGCCGGGTTCACCAACTAAAATAAACTGTGAATACTTATTTTTCGCATCAAAAATTGTAATCCTTTTTTTATATTGATTGTCAATAATTCCAATTTCCGTTTTATATTGTCGTTTAAAAAGTAATTGTTCCAATCTCTCTTTTTGGTCAATTTGATTTTTCTTCTGTTCCAAAAATTTAATTATTATACTTATAATTTGCTCTTGATTATATTTGCCTGAAATAGTAAACATAAAAACCTTTTTAAAATTATAAATTACTTGCTTAATAAAAAAAAATCAAAAAAGAAATAAATTTATTCATCAATATCATCGGGGCTTTTATCAGGTATTGGAATTTTTGTTAGAGTTACTTCTTTTATTCTATTTCCTTCCATTTTATCTATATTAAATTTAAGGTTTTCTAAAAATATGGTTTCTCCTTCTGTTGGAATTCTTCCAATTTTATATAAGATATATCCTGAAATTGTCTCGTAATCTTCGGTCTTTTCAAGATTCAAATTCAAGATTTCATTCACTTCATCCAGGTTAGTTCCCCCATTTATTTTTGAAATGTTCTTATCTATTATCTTTATGAGTTTTACTGGGACATCCGTCTCATCATATATTTCACCGACAAGTTCTTCTAAAATATCTTCTATAGTCACCAATCCTTGAATGCCACCATATTCATCCACGACAAGAGCAATATGAATTTTATTCTCTTTGAACTGTTTTAAAAGAGTATTTATTCTTTTATTTTCAGTAACAAATATTGTGGGTTTCATTATTTCCTTTAATCTAATATCTAAATTCCCTTTTTTAAGAAAAGGCAGGATATCCTTTATATAAACTATCCCCTTTATATTGTCAACTGTCTTACCGTAAACAGGGATTCTTGAATACCCCTTTTCTATTATTTCCTGAATAACTTCACTAATTTTTCTATTTTGATTCAGAGAAAACATATCTACTCTCGGCACCATAATTTCTTTCACTTCAGTGTCATCCATTTCAAAAACGCTGTAAATCATTTCTTCTTCTTCTTTTTTAATCGAACCTTCGTGTTCCCCAAACTTAACTATAGTTCGAAGTTCTGCTTCAGTAATTAACGGCTTTTTTATTTCAGGCACAATTATTCCCACTAACCTGTTTACAAAATCGAGTGAGATATGTATTGGATGAAAGACATAACTAAAAAACAATATGATAGGTGCAACAAATAATGATATTTTTTCATCATATTTAACAGAATACGTTTTAGGTATAATTTCACCAAAAATCAAAATAACTAATGTCATAACAGCAATGGCAATTCCCAGCCCATAATTTTTAAAGATTTCTCTACCGATGACACCTGCAATGGACGCCGCACTTATATTTACTATATTATTCCCAATTAAAATAGTAACCAAAAGGCGGTGTGGATTCATCTTTAAATCATACACAATTTTTGCGTTCTTCTTTTTTTGCTCAATTAAATGAAGCACTTTCAATTTGGTAATTGACAT
>CAZBIT010000490.1:0-2285 GCA_964491835.1 uncultured bacterium | reverse complement strand
CTACAGTCCCAACGTTAATAAAAGTGAGAGGTCATAACATTAGGCAAACATTATAGTAATAAAAAAGATTTTTATTTATCGATTTGAAATCGGAAATTATGTTATTCATAATTAGAATAAGGAAGAATAGCATGAATTCTGACAGAACAATTTTTTCACAGATAATAGATTTTATACCCATGTACGAATTTCGTAAATGTGTATCACAATATAAAGGCAATTATAAAATTAAAAGTTTTTCATGTTGGGATCAATTTCTTTGTATGGCTTTTGCTCAACTTACTTATCGTGAGAGCCTTCGAGATATAGAAGCATGTATGCGTGTATCCCAACACAAACTGTATCATATGGGCATTAGAGGTACCATATCTCGCAATACCTTTGCACATTCCAATCAAGTGCGTGATTGGCGTATATATGCCGACTTTGCTCATATACTTATTGAACGTGCACGACAACTTTACAAAAACGAAGACTTAGGTTTAAAACTGAAACAAACTGTATATGCCTTTGATTCAACGACGATTGACCTTTGTCTATCTTTGTTTCCGTGGGCAAAGTTTCGAAAACATAAAGGTGCTATCAAACTTCACACACTTATGGACATGCGTGGAAGCATTCCCACATGCATTGTTATTACACACGGTAAAGTGCACGATGTCAATATACTCGACTATCTCATTATAGAGCCAGGTGCACTCTATATCATGGACCGTGGCTATCTTGACTTTGCTCGACTATATGCAATTACTCAGACTCCTGCATTTTTTGTGACACGTTCTAAAAGAAACTTGAATTTCAAACGTCTTTTTTCTCAAACCGTAGATAAATCAACAGGTATACAATGCGACCAAATTATTTTACTCAACAACCTCTACCAAAGAAAAGATTACCCTGAAAAAATAAGGCGCATTCGCTACTTTGACCCTGATAAAAACAAACAATTGTATTTTCTTACAAATAACTTTACACTTCCAGCTTTGACTATTGCAGAATTGTATCGTTCTCGCTGGACAATAGAACTCTTCTTTAAATGGATTAAACAAAATTTACGAATAAAAAAGTTTTATGGCAATTCTGAAAATGCCGTGAAATCACAAATCTGGATTGCAATCTCTGTGTATGTGCTTATTACTATTATTAAAAAAGAGCTAAATTTAAATCATAGTCTCTACACAATTTTACAGATTTTGAGTGTCATCCCATTCGAAAAAATCTCGCTTTTACAAGCACTTACACATTTTAATTACAATGTTTTATATGATAATAATTTTAACCAATTGAATTTATTTAATTAATATTGGGACAGTAGTAATATAATATAATTTTCCCTTTGATATTATGGAAAAATTTATTATTCTAATCTTGAATAAAATAATTTTATTTGGATATAAAACTAATGATTTTTAATGATAAATCAGTCACAAATATAAGCGATGATGAAATTGATAATTTAGTAAATGAAAATTTAACTGAACGTCAACATTTAGAATTTAAGGTTACAAATCTTGTTGGATTATCTCTGCCCAAAAACACTGATATTCCACAATGGCAGTGGAAGGGAATTATAACAGGAGATAATGTTCTTGTTGATAAATTTATATTCGAAAGTGAAAAGGGTATAGAAGTTCCAGCGCTTTTGTTCAGTCCAAAAAATCCTCATTCTGCAAGTACAGTAATTATTCATGCTTTAGATAAAGGGAAACCGACTGGGCTGATACATCCTTCGATTCCAGTGATGCTTGTTCGAGAATAGATTTCATTTTATTAATTTTATTAATTTTTTTAATTCATAGTAATGGAGAAAAATACAATGAAACGAAGATTTAAAAATTATAGAGTATTAACTGTTATCTTTTTTAATCTTTTCATTACCCTCCTAATAGGAAATTGTGGTAAGAAGATCGATGAAAAACAAAGTGGAGTTAAAATATTGCAAGCGCCATTAGAATCTCTGTCGAAACCTGCATGGCTTGACACAAATCCTCTCATAATAGTGGGCAATTGGGACTCTATGCCAATTTTCAGGCGCAGAGTTGGAGGGAATCCAACATGGCAGGAGGATGATTATGAAAAGGAACATACTGAAGAAACCGTCAAAAGGTTGAAAGAATTAGGTGTGACAATGGCGGTTATTCATTTTTATAAAGGATTTGGAATTGATGCAGAAAAGGAACATATGGAATACTCAAAGAAACTTGCATCTCTCTGTAAAAAATATGGAATTAAAGTTGGAGTATATGTGGGGAGCACGGTTGGGTATGAGACATTTTTACTTGAGAGAC
>CAZBIT010000489.1:0-2288 GCA_964491835.1 uncultured bacterium | reverse complement strand
CATCTGAAAATGTCATTTCTTTTGGAAGAACTTGGCTATAAACTTCAAGGAGAAGACAGGTTCAAACTTTATCTTACCAATACACTTGAAATGGAAGAACTTGCACAGACCTCAATTCCTGGATTAGCATCGCTTTCAGAAGAATCACATCTTGCAGGGAAAGTCAAAAAAGAACAGCCAATTCTGGTAATTTTAGGTAATCCGCCGTATTCGGGTCATTCTGCAAATGTAAGTGAAAAGTATGCTACAAAGAGATTAAAAAATGGAAAAGAAAAGCGTATTAAAGAAAAGACATGGATAGGAAAACTTATTGACAGTTATAAATTCGTTGATGGAAAACCTTTAAAAGAAAAAAATCCAAAATGGCTTCAGGATGATTATGTAAAGTTTATACGTTTTGCTCAATGGAAGATTGAACAGTTAGGTGAAGGTGTATTAGGATTTATTACAAATCACAGTTATTTGGACAATCCAACCTTCAGAGGTATGAGGCAGTCATTAATGAATACTTTTAATGAAATATATATACTTGATTTGCATGGAAACGCTTTAAAAAAAGAGAGATGTCCTGACGGCTCAAAAGATGAAAATGTATTTGATATAAGACAGGGCGTTGCCATCGCTCTTTTTATAAAAGAAAGAAATAATAAAAAAGAATGTAAAGTTTATCATTCTGAGATTTGGGGATTGGAGAATAAGAAAGATAAATGGCTTTTAAGAAATAATCTAAAAACAATAAAATGGAAAAAGTTATCGCCAAAACCTGAATATTATCTTTTTATTCCAAGAGATGAGATTCTTTTAGAAAAATATAATAAATACCTTAAAATAACCAATATTTTTCCAATAAATAGCGTAGGAATCGTTACTTCGAGGGATAGTTTTGTTATAGATATTGATAAAGAGAAACTAAAAAGAAGAATAAGAATGTTTCGGGATGAGAAAATTCCCGATGAGCAAATAAAACAAACTTTTGACTTAAAAGATAAATTAAACTGGAATTTAAAAACTTCAAGAGAAAGAATTATAGAGGAGGAGAACTGGGAAGAATTTATAAAACAAATTTTATACAGACCATTTGATATTCAATGGATATTTTATAACGATGCAGTTATTGAACGTTCAAGAAAAGAAGTTATGCAACATATGATGAAAGAGAATTTGGGGTTGATTAGTGTGAGACAAGTAGCAGAGGGAATATTTAATCATGTCTTTGTTTCAGAATCAATTGTTGAAAGTAGAATCACATTAAGCAATAAAGGTATTGGATATATCTTTCCTCTCTATCTTTACCCTGAAAAAAGCAATCCTAAAAAACAGTATTCTGGTAGTGTTATGATGCTCTTTGAACCAAAAGCAGATTATAAGGTAAGGAAACCAAACCTTTCTCAAACAATAGTTAAACAGATTGTAAATAACTTTAGGAAAGAAATCCCTCCTGAGCAAATTTTCTATTACATATATGCAGTCCTCTATTCAAATACATACCGAACAAAGTATGCTGAATTTTTAAAAATAGATTTTCCGAGAATTCCTTTTACAAAAGATTATGAATTATTTTGTAAAATGTCAAAATATGGTGAAAAACTTGTTAATTTGCATTTACTTAAATCAATAGAACTTGATTTTCCTGTTGCTAAATTTCCAATTGCAGGGGATAATAAAGTCGAAAAACCTAAATATAATGAAAAAACTAAACGGGTTTATATAAATACAATCCAATATTTTGAACCCGTTAAAAAGGAAATTTGGTATTATCAAATTGGTGGTTATCAGGTCTGTGATAAGTGGCTGAAGGATAGAAAAGGGAGAACCCTATCACTTGATGATATAAAGCATTACTGTAAAATTGTCACAGCCCTGCGAAAAACAATTGAAATTCAGAGAGAGATTGATGATGTATATCTTCTTATTGAAAACAATATTTTATTAATTAATTTAAAGTAGAGACGCATTGAATGCGTCTCTACGATTTGGTTAATAGCATTATATAAATTACATTTATAATTCAGAAAGTGTATCGATATAAAATAACTGAAATATTTCAATAAAAAAATCAATTATTCTTAACAACTAATTGCATATTTTATATAAAAATTAGAGACGCATTCAATGCGTCTCTACAATAGATTTAACCATTATGCTTTATAAAAAGATTTATAGGATTGAATCTTCACGACTTAAAGAATGGGATTATTCAGAGAATGGATATTATTTCGTTACTATATGCACAAAAGGAAAAAAATGTTTATTTGGTAAGGTTAATGATGGAAAAATGTATTTATCTG
>CAZBIT010000488.1:0-2291 GCA_964491835.1 uncultured bacterium | reverse complement strand
GAAACCTTTCCATCAATTGGAAAATCAATTATAATTCCGAAACTCTTTTCAAGTTCATCAAAATTGACGTTTTTGTAATGTGGAGAAAGAGAAGAAATCTCTTTCATAATTTCTTCCGATGAATCTGATTTTGGCTTACTCACAAAACCTATTTCAAGAAGATTAAATATTTCTAAATCTGTTTTAGATTCCAACATTGGTTCGATTACTTTTCTTACTCTTTGAACCCTTCCTTCAATACTTGTGAATGTTCCATCTTTTTCCGCAAAACTTGATGAAGGTAATATAACATTCGCAAATTCTGCTGTCTCGTTCATATAAATATCCTGCACAACAAGAAACTCAAGATTAGATAACGCCTTTTTAGTTCTATTTGTATCAGGAACGGAAGTAATAATATTCTCTCCAACAATATACATTCCTTTTAAGTTAAATTTCAATGCTTCTTCGAGCATTTCAAAAACGTTCAAACCAGGTTCCAATGGTATTTTTCTTCCCCAGGCAGTTTCAAATTTTTTCCTGATATCAGAATTATTTATTGATTGATAATCAGTAAGATAACCTGGCAGGATACCCATCTCAATAGCACCTCTAAAATTATTTTGTCCACCCAAAGAATATACTTTTGAACCAGTTAGTTGTGAAATATTTAAAATACCATTAACAACATTTGATAAAGATTCTGTCTCCACTAATCCCGAAGAAAAGAATATCAATTTTTTAACTTGTTTTTTTATATTTTCTGCAATTTTTTCGATTCTTTCAAATTTTACACCGGAAATTTTTTCAACAAATTCTTGATTGTATAATTCAAGAGAATTAATGAGTTCTTTTTCTTTCTGTTGGTTTCCAGCAACCAATTTAAGAATTCCATTAATTACCGCTGTTTCACTTCCAGGGGTAATTTTAATAAAATCTTCTGCAAATAGACATAATTGAACTTTCTTTGAACTAATAATAAATATTTTTGCACCTCTTCTTATCGCTTTTAAAATTCTTGCACCAATCTGAGGATTTTCTATCATAGGATTTGCACCAATAAAAAGAATAATATCATCTTTCTGAAGAAAATCAATTGAATCGTAAATAGACCCGCCATAAAAAATATTAAATGGCTTATTCTGAATCGATAAGCAATAAAACCCACCGCAATTGTCAATATTATTGGTCTCTAAAATGGTTCTGGCAAACTTCATCAATGCATAATTCTCTTCGTTTGTCGTCTTTTGAGAACCAATAACACCTATTACTTTTCCACCTTGTTTTTTCAATATTTTCCCAAATCCTTTAAAAACAAAATCGATTGCTTCCTCCCAAGTAACTTCCTTAAATAAACCATTACTTTTAATAAGGGGTTTTTTCAATCTTTCAGTGTTGTTAACGGTTTGATAAAGATTCCAACCCTTAAAACAAAGATTCCCTTTATTCACTGGATGATTTCGAACAGGTGCAACACCCTTAATTCTTCCTTTTTCTTCATATAATAATACACCACACCCACATCCACAACCCCCACACGTAGATAATATGTTTTTCACCTTTATACCCTAAACTATATTAAATAAAAAATTAATTGATAATAAGATTATTTTTTAAACTTAAAAATTAAATCCATATTATATCCATAATAAAAATAATGTTTGCAATCATAAACATAATTAATGTAGATATATAAAGAAATGTATAAGGTGAGTTAAAAAAACAAAGTATTAATTATAGTAAAATTTTAAAAATTATAATAATTTTTTTTATTAATGTCAAGAACTTTTATTAATTCGTTTTAAAATTTTTGATTTTTTATTTGAACTTTTTAAATACTCTACTAATTTTTCGTCTAATATGTTTTAATTATTTACATAATAAATGAGATGTGTTTATTAATCTTTATTCTTAAAAAAGATAAAACAAAAGGGTATTCTGAGAATACCCTTTAGTAGCGGGGGTTGGATTCGAACCAACGATCCCGCTTAAGCGGGATTATGAGCACCAATGAGTTTTTTAAATTCATAACCACATTTCAAAGATTTTATAGCCCTTTCACGCATTAATGCTTCTTTTCGAGTATTAAATTTCTCCGTATAAACAATCTTCCACCCGTTATATCGATTTGTCCAACCCTTATACTTTTTAGTGTTATGTAAATGAATACGATTCTTAAGATTATTAGTCGATCCAATATAATACCTACCACAGTCAGACTTTATCACATATACGTAATACATTTTAAATTCCATAAAAAAAAATCTCTGGACAATTCACAGAGATTTATATATTTAGTAGCGGGGGTTGGA
>CAZBIT010000487.1:0-2298 GCA_964491835.1 uncultured bacterium | reverse complement strand
TAGATTTAATTGCTAAAAATGTTGACCGTATTATTGCAATTGAGGAAGGGAAAATTGTTTTTGATGGAGATAAAAACGACTTTTTCAGAAATGGGAATTTAGTTCGAAACCTTAATCTCGAAATGCCAGAAACGATTAAATTCATTAGTAAATATAACTTAAAAGATTTGGACGATATATATGATATTACTGTTATAAAAAATAAATTGAGCAAGATTAATTTTTCTTTTAAAGATGATTTTCCTAAGAATTGTTTGTAACATATAAAAGTTTGTTTAAATAAATTTAATTTGGATAAAATAAAAAAAATTATTAAAATAATATTAATTTTATTTAATATTTTATGGATTTATAAAACAAATGGTGAAAAATATACTTGATTCACTCGAAATAAATAAGAATACTAATCCGGATAAGGTTGCGGTTATATGTGAAGATACATCTTTAACTTATACAGAATTATTTGAGTATTCTGACCGTCTTTCCAATAAGTTAAGAACGATGGGATTAACTAAGGGGAATATTGTAGCTTTAATGTTCCCCAATATAGTTGAATTTGTCGTTTCTTATTTTGCCGTACTTAAGGCAGGTGGTATTGTTTTACCTGTTAATGTTATAGATAAAGAAGAAAATATAAAATACGTTTTTGATGATGCAGAAGTAAAGTATATTATACACTGGGATAGGTTTAAAGACATGGTTGATTGTATTTTGGGTAAAATGAAGACCCAGATAATAACATTAGGTCTTGGTGGCAAGGATTTAAAAGAACAATTAAGTTATCAATTCAGCGCAACTCAGATGCAGGAACAGTTTAAAAGAATAGACATAGAGGGAAATGATATTTCTGCCATTCTTTATACTTCGGGCACAACTGGATACCCAAAAGGAGCGATGCATTCTTATAAAAATTTTGCTTTTGTTGCAAAAATATGGGAAGAAATTCTGTCTATTTCACCGGAAGATAGATTCTTGGCGGTTTTGCCTCTATTCCATTCATTTAGTCAATCCGTTATTTTGAATTCTTCAATGTGGTCTGGTGCGACGTTAGTCCTTCAACCAAGATTAGATATCGAAAAAACTATACAGATTATTAATCAAAATAACATTACGCTCCTTTTTGCAGTTCCTGCTATTTTAGAGAAGTTTTTAAGCGAGTATCAAAAACAAAAGTTTGAAATACCTTCCGTTAGATTGTGTTTAAGTGGAATAAATGCTTGTTCGGAGAAGATTATAAAGAGATTTGAAGAAACTTTTAAAATCACTGTTCTTGAAAGTTATGGAACTGCTGAAACCCTTTTCATTTCTGCCTGTGATAGAATAAATAGAATAAGAAAACCATACTCTGTTGGATTTCCAATAAAAGAGATAGAAATGGAAATTGTCGATGAAAATGATAGTGTACTTTCTACAAATGATATGGGTGAAATTTTAATAAGGGGTGAGAATAATATGATTGGATACATTAATCATCCTGAACTAACTTGCAGAGTCTTGAAAAAGGGATGGTTTTATACGGGTGATATTGGAATGGAAGATAATGATAGACTTTTTTTTGTAATTGATAAAAAATTTGATGTAATAAAAAAAGGTGGATTTGCTGTTTATCCTTCTGAAATCGAGTCGGTTATTATGGAAAATGAAAAAGTTAAAGAAGTTGCAATTATTGGTGTCCCAGATGAAACAAAAATTGAAGAAATTAAAGCATGCGTTGTTTTGAATGAAGATGCTAATATTACTGAAGAGGATATTATTAATTTCTGCAAAGAAAGGCTCCCTATTTATAAGTGTCCAAAATATATTGAATTTTTTAAATCCCTGCCTAAAAATTCTACGGGGAAAATTCTAAGAAAGTTATTGAAGAGTTGAATTGAGATGTTTTTGTTATTTAGTTACAAAACATTTATTAGTTTTAAGTATTTTTCAGAGTTTGGTCCCCATGAGATTTTCGTAAACGGATACAACATAATTAAAAGTTTAGGAAAATAGAGTGAATTTAAAATTTTGAGGAGGGTATAAAATGATTAGGAAAAAACTTACTGCCGAGGGAATATTACAAATGTTAAAAAAGCATAAAGATGATTTGAAAAAATATAAAGTTAAGGGGATAGCACTGTTTGGTTCTTATGTTAAAAGGGAACAAAAAAAAGATAGCGATATAGATTTAATTGTAGAGTTTGACTTAAATTCTTTTAATAAAGATTTTGAAGGACTTTTTGAGACATTTATGGATTTATCTAACTATTTTGAAACTTTATTTGGGAAAAAGGTAGATATTTTAACACCTGATAGTATAAA
>CAZBIT010000486.1:0-2300 GCA_964491835.1 uncultured bacterium | reverse complement strand
TAAGTTCGAAAAAAAATCCCTTCCTTGAATCAAAAACCGGGAAGATTCGCCCCGGCGATTCAAATCTCCTCAACAAAACGGTTGTCCCATCATCCATCCTTCCCCCTTTGATCTTCCTCATCCTAAAATTTATTTCTTTCTAATCCTTCGATTTCTTTGCCTATTAGAATCTCTGGTCTAAATGCTGTTTTTAGCGTTTCATTTACTTTACTTTCTTTTTTTTGTAGTACAGTTTGCTGTTTTTGTGTCTTTTTGTCATTAAATGCCTTTAATTCTCTTTTTTCCGTTCTCTGATGATAATTAGCATGAAGGAAAATCAAATCGTAATCTTTATTGGCAATAGCGGCAGTAACGCAACTATCCATTCCTCCACTCACAAGAACAATTGCTTTTTTCCGCATATTATTTACCTCTTACATTATTCCCCCATATTAATTTGTGGAGTTGTGGTTGAAAGCGAACGCGCAAATTATCTTCCAATATCCATTCAATAAGGACTTCTGATTTCAACTTTTCGTAAACAACCGACATAAGAATAATTGCTTTCTTCGTAAGGTTGCATTTTTCTATGATTTTTTTTGACCATTCGTAATCTTCTCTTGTTCCAATTACAAACTTTATCTGGTCATCTTTTTTAAGTTTATCAATGTTTCGCCAATCGTTTTTCTTTGATTCATTGCTTGATGGACATTTCAAATCCATTACGATTATGGCGTTTTTATTTATTACGCCAATATCGTGATGTCCGCCAGTTTCTACGATAACTTTATATTCTTTATCAATCAATTTATCTATAAGGATATGCGTATCTTTCTGTAAAAGTGGTTCCCCACCTGTTATTTCAATGTATTCGCTATTATAACTATCGATTATTTTTAAAAGTTCATCAATTGAAATTTCTTTTCCTTCGTTATATGCATATTTCGTGTCGCAATATGAGCATCTTAAGTCACATCCAGATGTTCTGATAAAAAGAGTTGGAACGCCCATATATGTAGATTCACCCTGAATGCTTTTAAATATTTCATTTACTTTCATAGTTATATTTAATGTTATCTCATAAAATCTCTTTCATTTCATTAGAAATTGAAAATCTCTTTGACATAGAAATATATATGATAGCGATTAAAAAAACAACACTTACTATTAAACTACCTTCGGGACCAAAGTCACCGCCTGTTAAAATTTTATGTGCGTTATTTTCCAATACAAACAAACGTGGAATAATTTTTACTCCACTTACGGGGAATGAATAGAAAAATCCCTGAAAGAAATTCCACGAAAAGTGTAAAGCAGACGGCAACCATAATGAACGGGTTTTGAGATATGCTATTGAAAAGAAAATGCCAGAAAGAAACACGTTAAAACAGGCAAATAATGAAGCATTTGGATTAAATATATGAATGAAACCAAAAATGAGTGAAATTGTTAATATGGCGATTAGTTTATTTGTTCCTTCAATTAACCTTTGAAAAAGGTATCCTCTGAAAAATGCTTCTTCCCCCGAACTTTGTATAGAAAAAAGTATAAAATAAAAAATGAAGTTTATTAAAAGAACGTATAATGGAAAACCCTGCCAAGATATTTTAATAATTCCAAATATGAGTTGAACAAAAAATACAATCGAAATCAAAATAAATCCAATTATTAATCCTTCGATAATCTCCTTTTTCATATTAGAATGGAAAGCAAATCCAATTATTTTGAATGGTTTTTTCTCAATAAATTTCGTCATAAGAAAAGAACCCGCAAAAACTACTACAAAAAGAGGGAATGAACTAATTAATAAGAATAATCTTTTGTCTTCAAAGATTATATTGAGTGGAATGAGTTTTAAAATTAGGATTATTGGAGTATACAAAATAATTAAAGTAAATATAAAAAGGGAGATTCTCCAAACTGGTCTTATTTGGTTGTTATTAAAAAAGAGATTTTTTAGGTTCATTGATTAAATTATTTTAGAAAAAAACAGTTTTATTAAATAAGAATATAATATATGAGATTTATTGAAACAAGTGAATATGTTAATACAAAAATGAATAATAAAAAATGAAAATTATTTTGTTTTTTAGTGACTTTTAATTGATATGTTTTTATATTTAAAAAAAGAGATAAAAATAGGAGAAATATTCATGGACTATAACTGGCTTTTAACAACAATAGCACAATCGTCAGCGGCTCTTGATATTTTATTTATTTTATGAAATTAAAAATTTAAGGTTTTCAAAGTAGGGGCGAAGCATTAATTAGAAGATTTTCAGGAAGATATAAATCTCAAATGAAAGAAGAATGCTTCGCTC
>CAZBIT010000485.1:0-2308 GCA_964491835.1 uncultured bacterium | reverse complement strand
ATACCATCGCCTAAAAATTCATACTCACCATTTTCTTTTCCAACTTCAGAAAATTTAAGTTTATATTCTCCGTTATTCTCACCCACATAGGAATAATAGGTTTTCTCTTCCGAATCTAATTTTTGATAATTTCCATTTTTCGGACCAACGTATATTGCTCCATTTTGAAATTGATTATTTACACTTTTCTGAAGATTATTCAGTGAATTTGGATTATAATCTATATCAGAAAGAGAAAAAGAATTATATTCATCTCTTGCGTTATTTTCTTTAATAAAGTTCAAATTGTATGAAAGTTTTTCACCGTATAACTTCCCCTCCGTTTTAACTGAATATACATTTTCTTTTGAATTTCCATCTGTATATTGAAAATCAACCTCAATTCGAGATTCATCAGTGATAAGTTTATGTCTTGTAAAAGTGATTTGTCCATTTGCATATTCTATAACATAATCATTATCTTCTCCCCTTTTCATCAATTCACCATCCACCCAGACCTTTTCAGTTCCACCAATGACAACAATATACATCTCTCCATTTTTCCCCAAAAGTTGATAAGGACCCTGATTGCCATCTTTTCCATAAAATCTATTTGCATTAAATTTTCCTCTGGAAGTTGCTGCAAGAAATTTTATTTTCTGTGAACCAAATATCCCTTCGCCAGATATGCCTTGAAGTTTTTTATGATAATTTGAAAATTCTGTTCCATTATTCTCTATGTCTATGTCACCTAAAGTAGTTTCATATCCCTTTCCTTGAATCTTGAAAAAAATCTTATCTATTTCATTCAGGGTTTGAGTATTGCCTTCGGGTTGAAGCGGTGAAGTTTGGTCGGTTAAACTTGCAATTACTTCAAGATTTTTTCCAATGTCTCCTTTGAAATCCATCCTAAAACCGGAGTTCATAGTTACTCCTCTATCGGTATTAATGCTAATTCCACGAATTAAACTTCCGCTCTTTTCAAAACTCGATTTATCTTGTTCTTTTTCGATTGGTGTCTCAACAATTGGGGAACTTACTACGATATTTTTCTCAGAAGTTTCAAATTTACTAAATCCTGTGCGGTGATAATAACTATTATTCAATTGTATAGGGATTACTTTGAAGTAAATCTTAATTATGCTTCCCTTTGGGGGCGGGTTAAAAAATGTAACATTATGTTCATCATAATCTATTTTAAATTTCTCTTCTTTTAATTGAAATCCATTTATATATACTCTCACCGAATCCTTAATAATTTTGTAATTCCCAAGATTAAATATGCTATCTTTTCCATCGCCATAAAAGGTTTTTGCCTGATGATTCAAAGTGATTGGGAAAACGATACTTTTTTCTTCAGGATAAATCTTCTGTATGAAAAAAAACGTTATGAAAATAAAGAGAAAAAGATTTTTTATATTAAAATATTTCATTAATTTTTCTCTTTGAGTATATAAATTCTATTTTGTGCCTTATCGGCAACATAGAGAAGACCCTTATAAAAAGCGATATCAATTGGTTCTTCTATAATTTCACCTCCTCCTATTTGATTTCCTTTTATTTCAAATAAAAAATCTCCTTTGAAATTAAATACATAAATTGAACTTCCTTTTAAATCGGCGACGAATAATCTTCCATTATCATCAATATCAATACCCGCAGAAGATTTCATATATTTATTCGATATCTCATACAAAAAATTACCAAAATAATCAAAAACGAATATTTTTGCCAATTCAAAATCAGAAACAAAAATATTATTTTCAGGACTCACAGCGATTTGAAATGGTTCTTTTAAACGAAAATTAAGATTTTCAAATCCTCCGAAACTCATTTCTGGTTTCCCAAAACTATTAATTTTTATAATTCTTTTATTTTCTCCATCAACTATAAAAATATCCCCCCTTTTAGATACGGTAATTCCTGACGGGAAACCAAACATAAGATTATCATTTTCTACTTCTTTTGCTTCAAGAGAAGAGATATAGTTTAAATCCTTATCAAACCTTATTATTCTGTTAACATTTTGGTCAATAACGAAAATATCAAGAACTGATTTAGCATAAATATCAAAGGGTTTATCAAAACTTTCACCACTCCAGCCAAAACCACCCCTATATTCAATAAAATCCCCCCTTGATGAAAACTTCTGGATTCTATGATTACCGGCATCTGCAACATAAATAAGCCCATTTACATCAACACTTATACCCGCAGGATTTTCAAACCTGCCTTCCTGATTTCCTTTTTCACCAAATAATCCGATAAAAAGAAAATTACTATCAGATAACTGCTCTCCTGAAACTATTATAAATCTTAATAAAACTAT
>CAZBIT010000484.1:0-2312 GCA_964491835.1 uncultured bacterium | reverse complement strand
AAGCTCATAAAGAGAATTTCACTTATTGTGATTTATTTTTATCAATAGGGCATTCAGATTTTGAAATACATTCAGTAATGTCCCAATGTTTAATGCTTCCATCTGGGTTTCGTGAAAATTTCTTCCGCTTCTTGGAAATAGTGTAATAACGATAATCAATTCCTTTTGACCTATAGTATGCATGAAGAAGATATGTCCAAGAAATAATAAAAAGCACTATGAACGATTCCATTTTAAAGGTAGTAAGAGGGTTATTATATATTTGAATAGCAGAAAGAGCTGCTTCTCTTGATTTTAAGATTAAATTTACCTTTTCAGAAAAGAGTCGTCTAGACATATTCTCAATTCCTTCTGTTTACTTCTAGGCACGGCATGTTTTATAACTTGTTCATAGACAACAGCGTAGCTTTTTGTTAAATTTTGGAATGATAGACGACAGTGTCGCTTATCTATACCTATGGATTATCACTTCTTTTATCTAAAATTTCATCTAAAGGATTCCAAATCTTCATAAGCGATTTATTGCTAACATGAGTATATATCTCTGTTGTTTTTGAACTTTTATGTCCCAGTAATTCTTTGATATACTTTGGTTTGAAAATTTATTATAATGATTTTTATTTTGATAAATATAATAAAAAATTAAAATTTTTATAAAAATTTTTCATTCATCCTTTTGGATAACAACCTAATATTTTTAAATAAGACGCAATCTCTTTAAGATGGTTTATGGCATTTATACATCTCTCATTATTTAAATTTTCTTCGATATCTAAATAAAAGAAATATTCCCATGGTTTTCCAAGGACTGGTCTTGATTCTATTTTTGAAAGATTAATATCCCTCAAAGCAAATACGCTCAAACTTTTAAAAAGTATCCCTGGAATATTTTCTGCGGAAAATACTATTGACGTTTTATTTGCACTTTTTGGGACTTCTTTCGATTTTAATAGCATAAGAAAACGTGTATAATTTTCATCAATGTCTTCTATTCCCTCTTCCAAAATAACCATATCATAATAAATGGCAGATTTCCTGCTCGCAATAGCCCCGGCATCAAACATTTTTTGTTCTTTTATCATCTTAACGCTTCCAGCAGTATCAAATGCAGGAATTTTTTCTATTTGATGATATTTATTCAAAAATTTTTCGCACTGCGATAATCCCTGAGGATGAGAGTATATTCTTTTAATATCTTCAAACTTCACTCCTTTGTTTACGATAAGATTGTGAACAATTCTTATTTTGGTTTCCCCCATAATCCACAGGTTGTTTCTAAGTAATAGGTCATAATTCCTGTGAATTGAGCCCGTGAGTGAATTTTCAATTGGAATGACTCCTCTATCCGCTTTGCCAGTTTCAACAACGTCAAATACATCATCAAATGAATATGAGGGAACAAATTCAATTTCTTCATTAACTAATTTTTCAACTGCCTCTTCGCTGTTTGCTCCTCTAACTCCCTGAAATGCGACTCTTAACATAAAAACTCCTTTAAAAACCATAATTAAAATTCTTTATTTTAATATTGCTCCCTGACTTGCAGATGTTACAAATCTTCTGTATCTATTCAACCATTTACTTTTCAATTCAGTTTCTTTTGGTTTCCACTTTTTCTTTCTCTTAGCCAATTCAACATCCGAGACAAGAAGTTCAATTTTTGCATTCGGAATATCAATGCTTATTAAATCTCCTTCTTCAATAAGTGCAATAGGACCTCCATCAGCCGCCTCCGGAGAAATATGCCCAATCGAGGCGCCTCTTGTTGCACCAGAAAATCTCCCATCCGTGATAAGCGCAACGTCTCTGTCAAGTCCTATTCCAGCAATTGCAGACGTAGGCATAAGCATCTCTCTCATACCGGGTCCACCTTTTGGTCCCTCATAGCGAATAACGATAATATCGCCTTTCTTAATTTTAAGATTCCTTATTGCATTTATCGCGTCATCTTCAGAATCAAACACCCTTGAAGGTCCTTTGTGAACCATCATCTCTTCCGCAACTGCACCTGACTTTACTACAGCCCCTTCCGGTGCAAGATTTCCAAACAATATCCTTAATCCCCCTTTAACGCTATACGCATTCTCCAGATTGCGTATCACGTCGGTATCTTTTATTTTATCATCCTTAATCCTTTCACCAATAGAACTTAACGAAACCGTTTTTTCATCTAAATTAAGAACGTTTAATTTTCTTACCTCATTTAAAACCGCACTCACTCCTCCTGCGCGATTTAAATCTTCCATATAATAATTTCCCGTAGGACTCAAATGAATTAGATGCGAGACCTTTTCAGAAAGTTCATTAATCTT
>CAZBIT010000483.1:0-2325 GCA_964491835.1 uncultured bacterium | reverse complement strand
TATAGAAATTACAAAACAAAAAGGATATGAATTAACAAGCACATTTGCTTAAATTAATCCCTATCCTTTTTTTATCTTGACCCAAAAACACACCCCACTACTCTGAAGACATACTCAACTATAAGCTCCAGCCCTCACGATATTGAGTTTGAATATATTGATTCGCATCAGGTTCGTTTGTAAACGTCATGTTCACTCCGTCCCAATACAATTTTCTGCCCACACGAATGGCAATGTTTCCCAGCAAAACAATTTCAGTAAATGGGCCTGAATAATCAAAATTTGAACTTGCAGGTTCGCCGCCTTTGCAGGCTTTAATCCAATTTTGTTCATGGCGCCCCTTTTCCGCAGGAGTTTTTTGCGGTTTTGCTAATTCTTCCAATTTCGCTTTTCCTAAAATCTGCGGTTTGTCGCCGTACTCGCCGCACATTAATTTTCCTTTGTCGCCGATAAAAATAATGCTTCCCATCCGCTGGTTTGGTTCCAGTTCTTCTGGTCGTGCGGGCTTCATTCCTCCGTCGTACCAGGTAAGTTTAACGGGGGGCATATTCTCGCGAGCAGGAAACTCATAACGAACAATCGATGCCACAGGCCCGGTTTCAACAATAGTGTTTTCTATTAATGAACTATCCACGTAAACCACTGGAGAATTGGCTTCCACACTGGTCGGATGACTCAGTTTAAGCGCCGCATAGACGGGGTCAAGTATGTGGCATGCCATATCACCCAATGCTCCACATCCAAAATCCCACCAGCCACGCCAGTTGAACGGCGCATAACACGGATGGTAAGGTCTATTCGGTGCTGGACCTAACCATAGGTCCCAATTAAGTGTACGCGGTGGTCGTGCTGTTTCCCTGGGCCTATAGATACCCTGAGGCCAGATAGGTCTGTTAGTCCATGATTCCACTTCTCTCACAGAACCAATTGCCCCATCCCAAATCAATTTACATATCAACTGAACTCCATCTCCTGAATGTCCCTGGTTGCCCATTTGGGTAGCGACTTTGGCTTCTCGTGCTGCCTCGGTGAGTTTACGTGCCTCAAATACCGTATGAGTCAACGGCTTTTGACAGTAAACATGCTTGCCCATTTTGATTGCCATCATAGCTGCTACCGCATGTGTATGGTCTGCTGTGGCTACTATCACGGCATCTATGTCTTTCTGTTTCTCAAGCATCTCGCGGAAATCGGTGTATCTCTTAGCATTGGGAAATTTCTCGAATGTCTCAGTCGCCCGAACGCTATCCACATCACACAGAGCAACAATGTTTTCAGTTGCACAACCCTCAACGTTCGATGCTCCCTGACCCCCTGCACCAATAGCGGCTATATTGAGCTTGTCACTCGGCGGTGTATAACCAGAACCTCCAAGCACATGTCGGGGAACAATCGTAGATGCAGCCAACGCTGCCGTACCACCCAAAAAACCTCGTCGAGTAATCTTCATACTCTGTTGTTTGTTTGATTTTTTTTCATCTTTCATAATAATTCTCCTTTTATTTATTTTATGGGCGAACGGCCGTTCGCCCCTACGTTTTTATCTTTTTCATAATTTTTTCATAAAATTTTTGACATTACCTATTACGGTTTCTATAACTTATTTTATCGTTTGATATTTTAGAATGGTATTCGTATTATAATTATGGTGTGATAGAAAAAGAATTTTCTTTCGTAATGTCTTGTTATGCTCAGGAATTTCTATAAGAAATCTGCCATCCCAAAGATAAATACATAATTTTTATTGTTTTTAATAATAATAAAAATTTTATAATTTTACAAGATATTTTGAAGAGAGTGACAAAATATTATAAACTATTTTTTAAAGTTTTTTATTGTATATTACAATAAAAACACCTTAATTTATATTATAAATGAAAATTTAAAAAAAATAATCTCGTTTGTGAAACTACTTGAAAAATAAATAAATAGTTCATATATTAATGAAAAATATTCCTTATAATTATAAAAATAAGGACATAATTATGAAAAGGAACATTATTTTAATAATTTTTCTTTTTTCGTTAGTTGTCCAAGGTTTTTTATCAAAAATTCATAGCCAGGATTTTGTAAGTAAAATTACACTAAACGCGGTAATGCTTCCAGAGGATGTAAGATTAAATTATATAGACCTTCCACAGAGATTAACAGATTATATTAACAGTTATAATTGGTCAAGAGACCAACTACCTTATACAATTGAATTAAATATCACAATATACTTTGAAGAGATATACCGAAGTTATGAAGATCAACTGAGAGGTCGTTTTGTGGTCAGCACAAACACTGGAATTCAATACGCTGATAGACAATGGAGATTCAATT
>CAZBIT010000482.1:0-2328 GCA_964491835.1 uncultured bacterium | reverse complement strand
AAAATACTTTAATCTGAAATAATATTTTCTATATGCTTTATACAAAATTTTATTAAGTTCCTGTGTGCTTAAATGTTTTGTATTAAATAGTGCGTGAACACCATCAAATAAGTCCCAGTTTCTTGTCAACAGTTTATCTTTTAGAAATTTGTATATGTCGGTTCCCGGATATGGAGTGAGTATAGAATATTGTGCTGATTCAAGGTTTAGTTCAAGTGAATAATTTATAGTTTTGTCGATATCTTCTGGGGTTTCATCGTAAGAACCAATAATAAATGCCCCGAAAGGACCTATACCATATTTATTAAGCATATCAACTGCATTTATTCCTGTGTCAGAAGTTGATTTTTTATTATAATTTTTAAGGACCTTATCACTTCCACTTTCAAGCCCCAAAAAAACCGTAATACAACCTGCTTCTGCCATAGTTTCGACCATATCTTCATTATTTGCAATAGTATCTGCGCGTGATTGACACCACCATTTAAAATCGAGTTTTCTTCTTATAAATTCTTTGCACAATTCGATTGTGCGGTTTTTGTTTATGGTTAAGTTATCGTCCACAAAAAGGATGGCTTTGAATCCGTAATCGTTTAATAAGGTTTCTACTTCGTCAGTAACGCAATTAACTTCCCTTTCTCTCCAAATCCTACTATTTATTTTAGGAATTACGCAATAATTACATTTATAGGGGCATCCTCTACTTGTTAGAACGGTTATGGTAGATTTATTCTTATCGAGTTTCATTTTTTTATAATAATCTATATCGAGGAGGTCACGGGCTGGGTATGGAAGTTTGTCAAGATTACTGATTGCAGGACGGTCAGGATTATGTTTAATAACATTATCCTGTTTATCATACCAGGATAAGCCCTTTATTTTTTCGATGAACATTTTTTCTCCACCTGATTCCAAGACGTTTACAAGTTCAAGCATTGTTTCTTCCCCCTCCCCTCTTACGACATAATCAACATATCCACTCATCAGTGCTTCATTAGGCATACAGGAGACATGAACCCCGCCCATAACCACTGTTTTCCCACATTCGTGTGCTTGTTGAGCATATTCAAGTGCGGTGTTATAATTATAAGTGCAGGAAGTTATCCCCACTAAATCAGCGTAAGAATAATCAATTGAATTATCATTCACCGTGCAGTCAATGAATTGAACATTATGACCATTTTCACGAAGATAAGATGCAATATAAGTAAGCCCCATAGGAGGTGTAAAGATTTTTGCCGCTTTATACATTCCCAATACAGCAGGATTTATTAATAATATTTTCATTCTTAATCCTTGTTTGTTATATTAACAAAAGTTTTTAATTTTATGAAATTTTTCATAATATAATTATTATTTAAAATAATTCCTAATTTATTATGAAAAATGCATTATGGATTTATTGGTTGAACGACTCGAAGCCCAACATACTGCCCATCAACCAGCCACCAAATACCTCGGGGCAACATCGGGTCGCGTTCCCACCATTCTGAGGGAACGTATTTTCGATTAGCACAGCGTAATTCAGATGGAGGGTCATTCCAACTACCACCTCTAATTACCGGAACTTTACCATTTTCGGGTCCCTTTGGATTAATTGTAATTTCATCCTTTAAGGTTTTGTAATAGTTCGGGTCATAATAATCAAGGCAAAATTCCCAAACGTTTCCATGCATATCGTATAATCCGAATGCATTGGGGCGTTTTAAACCAACTTTGTTTGTTCTATCTCCGCTATTTTTATCAAACCATACATATTCTTCGATGTCTTTGGTGTCATTTCCAAATGAATAAGCAGTAGAACTTCCTGCTCTGCAAGCGTATTCCCATTCTGCTTCTGTTGGAAGGCGATAAAAATCCCCGGTTTTAAGTAAAAGCCATTCGCAATATTTCTTTGCTGAATGCCAGCTAATACCCATAGCGGGCATTTTACCTCTTCCCCATCCGTGGTCGTATGGTTCGTAAGATGCGGATGGGCGTGTAATGGAGACAATTTCTTTAGGGTCCGAGACGATTAAATTTTCAAATGCATAATGTTCATATTCATCCCAGGTTACTTCTGTTTTTCCAATCCAGAATGGGTCAATCTTTACTTTATGAATTGGTCTCTCATTATCTTGTCGTCCAAACTCGTTTTCAGGACTTCCCATATAAAATTCACCGCCGGGTATATAGACCATCTCAAATTCTATCTGAGTTCCAGGGATTACGCACTTATAATTTCTGTTTTGATTCTCTTCTCCTAATATTCTGTAAATACATAATTTAAAAGAAACTATCAAAATTGCAAATGCTAAAAATAAAGAATAAAATAAATTGGACGACTTT
>CAZBIT010000481.1:0-2329 GCA_964491835.1 uncultured bacterium | reverse complement strand
TCCTGTATAATTATTGTAGGAGATTTTAATTTCGATGTTTTATTGAAATTGATAGAGGAACACTACGGGAAAATAGAATCTCCACGACTAAAAAAACAATTCATAACGAGTGAACCAGAACAGTCCGGTGAAAAAAGGGTTGAATACCATAAACCTGCAGAAGTATATTCATTTATGATAGGTTTTCATGTTCCTGATGTTTTCAATCCTGATGTTTATACGTTAGAAATATTACAGACAATTCTAACTGATGGTGAAAGTTCCCTTCTTCAAAAAAAACTTATATATGAAGAACAAATTGCACTTTCAATTTTTTCTGACTTTACTTGGAGAATAGACCCATCGTATTTCGTGTTATATATTCAAATGAAACCTAATTATACTGCCGAAGAAGGTGAAAAAATACTTTATCAAGTTATTGAAAAAGTAAAAAATGGCGATATTTCGGATAAGGAAATTTTAAAAGCAAAAAACAAAATTGAAAGTAATTTTATAAAAAGTATTAAGACAACATCAGGGAAAGGTGAAAAAATAGGGACATTTGAAACACTTTTTAGCGATTATAAATTAATTTTTAACATTCTGGATGAAATTAATAAAATTGAAAAAGATAATCTGATAAAGGTGGCAAATAAATATTTTACTAAAAATAACAGAACAGTAGCTACTTTAATTCCCAAATAAATAATAACTTATAAATTGCAGTGAAAGAGATAAAATTACCTGAATATAAGAGAATAAAATTAGATAATGGTCTGAAAGTTTTTTTGATGAAATATCCAGCACTGCCAGTTGTTCATTTTCGGTTTGTATCAGGCAGAGGTTCGGTTTATGACCCAATTGGAAAAGAAGGATTATCGAGGATTACAGCATCACTTTTAAAAAAAGGAACGAAAACTTACAGTGCAATCGAACTTTTTGATGAGATTGATTTTTTAGGCGGTGAAATAGGATGTTATGTCGGTCTTGATGATGCAGTTATTATTGGAGAATTTTTATCAAAAAATTGGGAAAAGGGTTTTGACTTATTCACCGATACAATTCTTAATCCAGTTTTTCATCAAGAAGAAGTCAATAGGGAGAAAAAAAGAATATATGGAGAGATTGTTTCAAGAAAAGATAATCCTGGAACTTTGGTGGGACTCCATTTTTCTAAATTTCTGTTCAAACAACATCCTTATGGCAGACCAATTTCAGGGACAGAGTCATCCATAAATACAATTGATAGAAAAGATATAATAGAATTTTACAATAATCATTATGCTCCCCGGAATTCAATTCTTGTAGTCGCGGGTGATTTTGATGAAAACATAATTCTACAAAAAATTGATTCTTCTTTATCAAAATGGTCTTTAAATAGGAAAGAAGATGTTTCTGTCCCAAAATCAATCTCTCCAAAAGGTATAAATATTCTAATTGTGGATAAACCGGATGCAACTCAGACTCAAATAATGCTTGGCAACATCGGAATAGAAAGAAATAATGAAAATTACTTTGCCATTAGAGTTATGAATAATATTTTGGGAGGTGGATTCAATTCAAGATTAAATAATGAAGTGAGAATAAAAAAAGGATTAACATATAGTATTTACAGCAGATTTAACGCATTTTTATTTCCAGGAGAATTTTTGATAGGCACGTTCACAAAAAATCAAACAACATTAGAAACAATTCAAATTATTATAGATGAGTTACGAAAGATAAAATCAGAATATGTATCAGAAGAGGAATTGCGTGGTTCACAAAGATATATTAACGGTCTATTTCCACTTAGCATTGAAACTATAGAATCAATGTCAAAACATATAACTGATATTGAATTTTATGGATTTAATGAAAAATACATTGAAAATTACTCAAAAAATATTTTAAACGTCCAAATTGAGGATGTAAAACGTGTTGCACAGAAATATATTCATCCTGATGATTTGGCAATTGCTGTTGTTGGTAGAATGGATGACGTTAAGAATGATTTAAAGAAGTTGGGTAATTTAGTATATAAAAATTATAAAGATGAAGTATGAATTCACCCATTGAATTCTTATTATTTTTTTATATTACGAATGGAGACAATTTTAAAAAATATGAGAAAAGGTGATAAAAAATTGGTTTTATTTGATATAGATGGAACATTGATTTCTCCTGGTGATGGAGCAAAAGTAGCACTGTCAAAAACCATCTTTAATAATTTTGGTATAGAGGTAAAGGTTACTTATGAAAATACCGCTGGAAAAACTGACAGATGGATAATGAAAGATATATTAATAAATGCAGGCATTGACGAAAAATATATAGATGGGAAAATGAATAAAGTAATAAATGATTATAT
>CAZBIT010000480.1:0-2331 GCA_964491835.1 uncultured bacterium | reverse complement strand
GAGGAAATTAAAAAACTTTAGTCGCTTTATTTCATCATTCTGAAATAATGAAATATGGAAGAAAAATTAATATTTGAATTAAATTCTTCAGGTAGAAAAGGATATACATTACCCAAACTTGACGTACCTGAAAAACCAATAGAAGAGTTGATTTCAAAACAATACTTAAGAGAGAAAGATGCGGAGCTTCCCGAGAATAGTGAACCAGAGATTGTGAGACATTTTATACGTTTGTCAATAAAAAATCACCATGTTGATAAAGGATTTTATCCACTTGGCTCTTGCACAATGAAGTATAATCCTAAAATCAATGAAGAGATAGCAAAATTTGAAGGATTTAGAAGGATTCATCCGTTTGAAGACGAAAGGTTGATACAGGGTGCTCTTAGATTAATGAAAGAACTTGAAGATTATTTGTGTGAGATTTTAGGGATTGATGCTGTTTCTTTACAGCCATCTGCAGGTGCTCAAGGGGAATTAACAGGAATACTTGCCACAAAAAAATACTTCGAAAAGTTGGGTGAAAACCGAAAAAAAATTATTATACCCGATTCTGCTCATGGAACGAATCCAGCCAGTGTCTCAATAGGTGGATTTAATGCTTTTCAGATAAAATCAAATGAAAATGGGAGATTAAGTTTAGAAGAAATTAAAAAATGTGTGGATAAAGATACTGCCCTTATTATGATTACCAATCCAAATACTTTGGGACTTTTTGAAGACCAGATTTTTGAAATTTCAAAAATTGTTCATCAAAATGGTGCTTTAATGTATATGGATGGTGCCAATCTTAACGCACTTATTGGTATAACTAAACCTGGTGATATGGGGTTTGATATTGTGCACATTAATCTTCATAAGACGTTTTCTACTCCTCATGGTGGTGGGGGACCAGGTGCAGGACCAATTGGTGTTGTAAAAAAACTTGAACCTTTTTTGCCTGTCCCAAGAATTATGAAAGAAAATGATATTTATAAATTTAATTATAATTGCCCTAACTCAATAGGAAAGGTTCACACATTTTTTGGTAATTTTTCCGTATTTATAAAAACATATACATATATTAGAATGCTTGGTGCTAAAGGTTTAAGAGACGTCAGCGAGAACGCTATAATAAATGCCAATTATTTGATGAAAAAAATTGAAAATTGTTTTGATGTTCCTTATAAAAATAACGTTATGCATGAATTTGTTGCATCTGGTGAAAATCTGAAGAAATATGGGGTAAAAACTCTTGATGTTGCAAAAAGATTGCTTGATTTTGGTTTTCACTCACCTACGATATATTTTCCATTAATTGTTTCGGAGGCGCTAATGATTGAGCCCACTGAAACTGAATCAAAAGAAACATTAGATTCATTCGCAAATGCACTGATAAAGATTATAGAAGAAGTAAAAAATAATCCAGAAATTCTACATAACGCACCACACACAACCCCTGTAAAAAGATTGGATGAAGCAAAAGCAGCAAGAGAACTTGATGTGAAGTTTAAAATTAAATAATATTAAATATTATAAGGTGATAATATATGTTACATAAAGAATTACTTGAAATCCTTGCCTGCCCGAAATGTAAAGGTAAATCGATTATTAAGGATGACTTTGGAAAAGAGATAGAAAGGCAGATTGACCTTGAATATGATGAAAAAAATCAGAGGTTAATCTGTCATAATTGCAGATTAATGTTCAAAATAGAAGATGGAATCCCTATAATGTTAATTGAAGAAGCATTAAGTTTTTAAAGTGTCTTTAAATTATTTTTTATCAAGAAGAAATAAATAATTCATTTTTTTACATTATTATTCAAAAATTAAACAATAATTTTATAAGATTTTGAAAATAAAGTAAATATTGTTTGCTTTTTTTTTATTATTTTATTATTTTTTAAACATTAAATATTTTATAGGAGGTTTTAAATATGAAGACATTTGTTAAAAAGGATGTAGTAAAGATGGTTTCTCAAAAAACAGGATACACACATGAAAAAGTTGCTCCAATTGTTGATTCTGCGTTTAGAATATTGACGAATATACTATCAGAAGCGGCCCCTGATATTAGAGTTGAAATAAGGGGTTTTGGAGTTCTTGGTGTGAAAAGAGCAAAGGCAAAACCAAAAGCAAGAAATCCAAAAACTAATGAAGTCATTTATGTTCCACCACATAAAAAGGCATTTTTTAAACCAGGTAAATTACTTATGAAAGCACTTCAAACTCCTTTAGATACTTAAAGATTAGGTAATTTATTTAATGTTTTAGATGAGATACAATTTTGTTTTATCACTTATTTTGATTTCTCTCATTTTAATTTAATCGGTATAATTTTTATTTCAAT
>CAZBIT010000479.1:0-2335 GCA_964491835.1 uncultured bacterium | reverse complement strand
AAGAGCATAGAATAGATAATATAAATTTTTTAAATAAGTTAATAACATTTGAGATATTTCAAGTCAAATATTTAATCAATTCTTTTCTTAAATTTCCAATCTGTTAATAATATTATTTATAAGTGATTTACTAACAAATTGGTATATTCTATCAAAAAAACATCCATTTAACAATTTATATCACGAATACTTATAGACCCTTAATTGTCTTTTTAAAAATTTTATTAATTACTTGCAAGTATTTGTTGCATATTATTTATTTTTGACATTACGAATCGTTCTGAAGGGATATACTTATGATAACATATATATATTGACTTTGCAAGTTGGAAAAGTGTTTTGAGATAATAATAGCCCAAAGAAAATGTACAAAGTATACTTTTTCTTGGTTAATATGGGAGTAATTATTTTACAATTTTAGAGGGCTTTGGGAAAAAAACACACACATTCGGATGCATAGTGTAAAGCCTATATTGGGTTCCGTCATATACAAAGATACCACTGGATTTATCACCTCCACTGACAATAGGATTTTTCGGATATTTTTTCCAGTGAATCAGGTCATTAGAAACTGCTACATTGGTAGTCCAGTCACTCCACGGCTTATTACCACAAGCATGGAAATTACAATAGTACCTGCCTTTGTATTTTATAATCTGGTTCAAAGCAACAGCTTCTTTGTCGTAATTTTCTGGTCCTATTGTAATTACTGGGTTGTCCTGAACGTTGGTCCAGACTTTAATATCTGTGGATACAGCTAACCAAATTCCAAGGTCATTACGTTCGTAAAAAAGGAACCATTTTTCATCTTCAATCCAGACAGTAGGTGTGCCATAAGGACCCGGTGTTAATGGTTCGCCGTTTGTGTATCGGATGTCAAGATTCCCATGGTTTATCCAATGGATTCGGTCCTTGGAGGTCATCATATGGGCAATGTCGTTTAGCCCTTCAGCAAACATATAATAAGTATCGCCATGCTTGATAACACACATATCCTCAACCCAGGATTCAGTAAATATAGGATTGCCAGGATAGCGGGTCCAGTTAAATCCATCCTGTGATGTGGCGTATCCAAGATACAATGTCTTTGATTGTTCTCTGTTGTAGCCAGTATACCACATATGATATGTGCCGTTCTCCAGAAGAATATATCCACGTTCGCGGATGTTTTTATCCCATGTATCTGTGCCAGTGCCTTCAAAGACCGGATTGTTCTCATAAGGAAAAAAATCTACCATTTCAGAAGGAAATTCTTCTGTAGGAATTTTGCCCTCTTCCTTATAAGATGCCTGTTTTTTATTGCATCCTGTTGCGATTGCTAATAATAGTAGCATTAAAATATACAATGTCTTTTTCATTTATAATTCTCCAATGTTATTAGTTATAATATTGCGTGGCTTTTTTCATGCTGGTGTCTTGGTTAAATTTATTATTTTTATGATAAATTTGAAATATTGAGAAAAGTATCTTCATAGTAACTCGCTACGACTGCGAAAAGAAAGGTTATACCTTAATCATCGACTTCATACACTATACCCATTTCACCTTCATCAAGTTTCTCAAGGATATTGTCTGCCATAGGTGGATAATGTAATATTATTTTACCAAATATGAAACCACTATCATTACTGACTGATGACATTCAGTTTTATATGTGTTGGGAATTTTTTAGAACGATATAATTTATGTATAGCCTTTTGAAAATCTGATTCTTTTGCATGATAAATATCAACAAACTTCTGTGGATTCCGGTCTATTACCGGAAACCATGTGCTCTGAACCTGAATCATAATCCTGTGTCCTTTACAAAAGCAATGATATCTGTCTCGCAGGTCATACTCGATATTTGTTATTTTATTTGGCACAATAGGTTCAGGTTTTTCATAGTTGTTACGATATTTACCGCGGAATACTTCACCCGCAAGCAACATTTGAAAATCGCCCATTCTCACATTGTAGGGATTGGGTTCGTTATCCGGAGCGTTGCTCGGATAAACATCGATTAATTTTACTACCCAGTCTGCATCTGTTCCAGTAGTGGACACATAGAGACTGGCTATGATAGGACCGGCAATAGTAACATCTTCAGCCAAGACGTCAGATTGGTATACCAGAACATCAGGCCGGTTTGATGCAAATCTTTGATCCTCAATCATCCAGAGATGACCTTGACTTGTTCGAATTTCTGCCGAAAAAGGGACCGGCTTGTTTGGGTCGCTCGTATAGGAATCAACTGCCTGCTCTGATTCTTCAAATGGGGGAGTAAATGAAAGATTTCCATTTGGATAAAAATATATATTTTTCTCTTTTGCTTCTTTCGGGGGCCATTGGTCAT
>CAZBIT010000478.1:0-2339 GCA_964491835.1 uncultured bacterium | reverse complement strand
ACTTATTGAGCAATGGCTGATTGTTAACCCAAACGATGCGGGTGCTCGCAAAAAAATAGAAGGATTGAGAGGATTGTTACTTACTAAAGGAGATTCAATAAAGGTTATTAAATGATAATGAATTTTACAAAGGATTAATCATTGCTGATAAGGGAAATTTGGGGAAATATTTTTAAAGAGGTTAAATTGCGAAATAAGTATATAACGACATTAATAAAAATTGTAATTAGTGTTTCATTAATTTATTATTTATTATATAAAATAGGGTTTGGGAAACTTATAGAGGTCTATTATGAAATTGAGTTTGGATGGATTATTTTTGCTTTGCTTCTTGTAACTGTAAGTAATTTATTGGGCGTTGTCCAGTGGCGTCTTTTACTTAAAAGCTCGAAAGTTGAAATCTCTTATCAGAAAACTCTAAATTATTATTTTATCGGTCTCTTTTTCAATAACTTTCTTATTTCTCTTTTGGGTGGTGATATTTTCAGAGTTTATGATATATCGAAGCATTCAGGTAAAAACAGTACTGCAATTTCTACTGTGTTTCTTGACCGCCTGATAGGTCTTATGGCAATGGCTTTTCTTGCTTTAGTGTTTGGTGTTATTTCCGTAAAAATTTTTAACTCTGGTTACATTCTTTTTCCTGTCAGTTTATTTTTCTTATTTCTTCTTTTTGTTGTTTTGTTTTTTTATTTCAAGAATTTCGCAAAAAAATTCCAATCCATTTCTGAAAGAATATTACCAAACTTTATTTTTCAAAAACTAAGAGAGATATATAATGGTATAAATTATTTCAAGAATCATCGAATGCTTATACTTTTGTTATTATTGGATTCCATTGTAATACAATTGCTTCGGATTAGTTCTCATTATGTTGCTGCGCTTTCTCTAAATGTAAACGAACAGTTTAATATCAGTATCTGGTATTTTTTTATATTTATACCAATAATATTTATAGTATCGCTTCTTCCAATTTCAATTGGAGGTCTTGGAGTTAGGGAATCGATGGGGATTGTTCTTTTTAGTTATGTTGGCATATCAAGTAATCTTGCTTTTTCAATAGAATTTATCTCTTATCTAATAGGGGTGTTCTCGAGTATTCCTGGCGGTATTGCATTTGCTATAAGAAAACACGAAAAGGTTGAAAATTATGTTAAAGAATCGGAAATAGTATAAAAAATATTTAATATGAGAGTATACTTGAAAATAAAGTTTTTAGGTTTGTTTTTTTTTTCCTTTTTAGCTGTATTCAATTACGACCAAAGGCTATTGGTGAATTAAATGAAATAATTGTATGGGCGGATATTGAGATTTGGGAACAGACAGAAAATGTTCTTCGAAATTCTCTGGAAAGGGAATTGATAACTCCGCAACCAGAAAAGATATTTTATTTAACAAGAATCAATCCACTTAATCTTGAAGAATATAGAAAGTTCAGACATATTATTTTACTTGGGACATTAAATTCAAATGGGAAATTTTCTAATTACATCAAAGGGATTCTTGATGAAAAACAAAAAAAGGATATAAGAGAAGGGCGTTATTTCTATTTCATAAAACATAATGAATTTTCATTAGAACAGACCATTTTAATTCTTGTTGCAAATAATGTTGAAGAGTTAAAAGAAAATATAGTTGAAAACAAAGGGTTCATTTTTAATCAATTTAATAGAGCATTAGATACATACGTTATAAATAGTATGTTTGGAAGAAAAGAAAATATGGAATTATCGAATAAGTTGTATAAATCTTATGGCTGGACTTTTAGAATGCAACCCGATTATATCATAGCAAAGGAAGTTAAGGAAGGAAATTTTTTGTGGCTTAGAAGGTTTGACCCTGATAGAATGATTTTGATTTATTGGAAAGATTCTAATGATGGAAGTGAATTAAATGAAAAATGGGCTTTCGAAAGAAGAATTCTTGTTGGGAAGAATTATCTGAATAATATGAAAATGGTTGAAGGATATACGAAAATTGAAAAGATAAATTTTTTGGGAAGAGATGCCATAAAACTTGAAGGTCTCTGGGAGATTGAAGAAAAGGCTATTGGCGGTTTTTTCAGGTCTTATACATTTTTTGATATGAAGACAAAAAAGATTTATTTTATTGACATATCAGTTTTTGCTCCTGGTGAGGTAAAGGAGCCTTATATACGACAATTGGATATTATTGCTCATACATTTAGTACTTCTCCTATTAAACCATTTAAAAAAATACTTTTTTAGAAAATAAAGTAGAGACGTTGCATGCAACATCTCTACAATTAATATTATTACCAACGATGAAAAAATTCATAATATTATATCACCAAATTAATTCAGACAATATATTGTTTA
>CAZBIT010000477.1:0-2340 GCA_964491835.1 uncultured bacterium | reverse complement strand
AAGATTATAGTTGGCAAAATTATAAATGTAAAACAACATCCAAATGCTTCAAAACTTAGTTTGTGTTCTGTGGACATTGGAGATAAGATAATTTCTGTTATATGCGGTGCACCAAATGTTAAAGAAAATCATTTTGTTGTGGTTGCTCTTCCCGAGGCAGTTCTACCAACAGATATTCAAGTCAGTGAAGAAAAAATTAGAGGAGTCGTTTCTGAAGGTATGCTTTGTTCTGAAAAGGAATTGGGAATTTCTGATGACCTCAGTGGAATTATGCTACTTGATGGAAATTATCAATGTGGAGAATTGTTTAAGTTTGATTCTGAAAATCGAGACATAGTGCTTGATATTTTTTTAACTCCAAATCGCGGAGATTGTATGAGTATGGTTGGTGTGGCAAGAGAAATTGCTACACTTTCTAATTCAAAATTAAAATTGCCACAATTTCATTTGGAAGAAGATGAAGAAACAATCGATGATTTAGTAAAAATAGAAATTCAAGATAAAGTAAATTGTCCGAGATATACTGCAAGAATAATAAAAAACGTAAAAATTTCTTCATCTCCATTCTGGCTTATAAAAAGATTGAAAACCATAGGATTAAGAGCAATTAATAATATTGTTGATATTACCAATTATGTTTTAGTGGAGCTTGGACAGCCGTTACATGCTTTTGACTTTAACTTGATTTATGACCAAAAAATTATAGTTCGGCTTGCAAGTGATGGAGAAAAGTTTACCACTCTTGATGGAATTGAAAGGTCATTGGATAAAAACTCTCTTTTAATTTGCGATGGGAAAAGACCGGTTGCACTTGCCGGAATAATGGGTGGCATAAATACAGAAGTTACTGATAAAACTGAGGATGTTCTTCTTGAAAGTGCTTATTTTAATCCAATTAATATAAGAAAAACTTCAAGTAAGCTAAATTTATCAACGGAAGCATCTATACGATTTGAAAGAAGAGTTGACCCAGAAAAGGTTGATTTTGCTTCGCATAGAGCAATAGCATTAATGAAAGAAATTGCGGGAGGAAAGATTGTCAGAGGATGTTTAGACGTAAATTATCTTGAAAAAGAGAAGAAGGTTATAATTCTTCGTCCTGAAAGGGTTAGTAGGATTTTAGGAAAGAAAATTCCTGATGAAAGTATTGTCTCCATACTAAAAGGACTTGAGTTTGAAGTAAAAAATGATAAAAATTTACTTGTAAATGTCCCAAGTTTCAGAAGCGATATTACAAGAGAAATAGATTTAATTGAAGAAATTGCAAGAATTTATGGTTATGATAATATAGAAGAATCTCAATTTTCAACTATCAGCATTCAGATTAATAAAGAAGATAATGTTAGAAAATATATTAATGAATTTAGAGATATATTTATAGGATTAGGTTTTTATGAAGTAATAACGACGAGTATAACTGGAGAATCTCAGAATAACTGGATTGAAAGTGAATATGGTCTGATTAAAATAAAAAATCCATTGTCAGAGGAAATGAGTTGGTTAAGGAAAACATTGGTTGAAAATATTCTTTTGGTAATGAAATATAATAAAAATCGTGGGCTTAAAAATGTGAGAATATTAGAGATTGGCAAAGTATATTCGATGGATAAAGAAAAAAAACCGACTGACTTTGAATCGTTATATTTAACCGGTGCTCTTGAAGGAATGACCGAGTTTCCTAATTGGGAAAGTGGTAAAAATATTATTGATTTTTATTATGTTAAGGGAATTTTGGAAACATTTTTTGATAAAATTATGCTTGACAATTATGAATTTTTTTATTATGATAAAAAACAATTAAGTGAGTGTTGTGGCATAAAGATTGATAATGTTTATTCTGGATTTTTTGGGAAAGTTAATGATGATTATCTCGATATTCCTGGAAAATGTAAAATCTATGTATTTGAATTATTTTTGAATAATGTAATAAATAAAATTTCTCAAAAAATATTAGAATATAAACCAATCCCACAATATCCTTCAATCGATAGAGATTTGGCATTTGTAGTATCAGAGGAAATAAAAGCAGAAGAATTAATAAATAATATAAAGATTTTCGGAGGTGAATATCTTAAAAAAGTAGATGTTTTTGACCTTTATGAAGGGAGTCAGATTTCTAAAAATAATAAAAGTATTGGTTTTTCATTACAATTTTACTCGATGGAAAGAACGTTAAAAGAATCTGAGGTTGATGAAATTATAAATAAAATCATAAAAAAACTTAACAAATCTTGTGGAGCAAAATTAAGAGAAAAATAATAAATTTTATTGATTTTAACAAACTATTTATATATAATGAATATAGATAATTTATATAAGTTGGAAAAAGAAGTTGATAAA
>CAZBIT010000476.1:0-2359 GCA_964491835.1 uncultured bacterium | reverse complement strand
GTAGCGGGAAGAAATCTCAAAAGATGAGATGTCTCGACTACGCCCTTCGGGCTTCGCTCGACATGACAACCTGTGTTATTCACAAGTTTATGCAAATATGACTGTTGAAAAGGATTTTAGAAAATTTGTGAATTATTCAGGTTAGAATATTATCAAAAAAATTAATCAGAAAATGAAGATTCTGAAAGCCATCATACCTGCGGGTGGAACTGGAACAAGAATGCTTCCTATTACAAAATCTATACCCAAAGAATTATTGCCCATTAATATGAAACCTATGATTCAATATGCGGTTGAAGAGGCGATTAAATCTGGGATTAAAGAATTATTAATTGTAATTAGAAATGATAAGGAAATTATAAAACATTATTTTACAGGCCAATCAAACATTAAATTAATAAATAGAAAAGAAATAAAAAATCTTAACAATTTAATAAAACAATGCAAATTTCATTTCACTTATCAGAAAGAGGCAAAAGGGCTTATGGATGCCATATCTCTTAGTGAAGATTTCGTAAAAAATGAACCTTTTGCTGTTCTTCTTCCAGATAACATTATGTTATCACGAACTCCTTGTATTAAACAACTCATCGATGGTTTCAATGAAAATAATAAATATTCATATATAATTCTTAAAAAATTCATAGGTGGTATAGATGACGTCGAGGTAGACGTTGGATGCATAGAATCAGAACTAATATCTAAAACGAAAAATGTTTATCAAATAAATAAAATAAAAAAGAAAAAAAAGAATTTAATAAAACTAAATAAAGGTGAAACTGGCTTAAAGAATTTTGGCAGATACATATTTACAGAAGACGTTTTTGATTACATAAAAAAATTAAGAACCGAATGCAGAGGAGAATTCGATGATACTCCGATATTAAACAGATTAGCGATGGAAGGAAAATTGCGAGGAAAACTTTATAACGGAATTATATTCGATACAGGAAACAAAAATGGATTTAACTCCGCTACACTTTATTTCATTAAAAAATAATATATTTTATTTTAATTTTTTTCCCGCTTATTTCAGAAGTAAGTAAATAATTTCAAATCATCATTTTACAAATTTTGGCATTTCTTTAAAAAAGCATTTACTTTCATTTCCAATAACATCTACTGAATCTATCATTATAAAACATATATTTTTCCTAACATATTTTTACCAATATAATTTTCCATTTTCTCAACGTTTCTTTTAAAATTGTCGATATTATAAGCAAATAAGAAAGGAATAATTATATGGAAAAGAAAGAAAAACCAATCGAGAAATTAGTAATCATCGACAACTTGGAAAAGGAATGCAGAAAGGTAGATAAGAATGTAAAAATATTTCTGGAACCTGAAGAAGTAAAGAAGATACTTGAAAAGGAATAAAAGAATAAAACGTTAGAAGGGGGAAAATAAAATTATAATTAGCAATATAATCTTTGAAACTCTAAATATTTTTTAATAATAAGTTTATTTCCTTCCCTTTTAACATAACCACTTTTTATAAAATTATTTAGAACTCTTGATACCGAAGATTTAGAAATACCAGACATATTTGCAATGTCTTTAAGCGACGGGGGATTAAAAATTTCAGCAGAATTTTTACCTTTTTTCTTTTTTGACTCTACTAAACCCACAAGTGTAGAAGCAACTTTCCCCACGGTATTCATTATTGATAATCTTTTTATCTGGGCATCGGACTTCCGAATGCGTGAGCACAAAACTTTTGTTAAGTTAAAATTAATTTGAGGGTATTTATGAAGTATATTTAAAAAGTCCCTTCCTTTTAGAGTTAATACTTCAGTTGCGTCAATTGAGACAACATTTGCAGAGCGTGATAATCCGTCGAGTATAGACATTTCTCCAAAAAAATCACCCGCACCTAATACAGAAATGACGACTTCTTTCCCATCATCAGTCGAACGTGTAATTTTCACTTTTCCTTTATTAATCATATAAAACGTATCACCATCTTTATCTGTTTCACGAAGGATAACGCTGTTCTTATTAAACTTTTGGATTGACGTCAATCCAAATATGCTTTTAAGTATTTTTTCATTTAAACCAGAGAATAATTTTACTTTTTTTAATAATGCTAAACTCATACTTTTCTCCTTCTTCTATTGTATAATAATTATTTTTGATTTTAAAAAATAGTTTATCTAATGTCAAGGGAAAAAAATAAAATAAATTTTAATATAATAAGGAATAAAATATTTGATTTACGAAAATGCTTTAATTTTTATACTGTATGAAAGTAGTTTTTAATACAGGTTTAAGATTAATGATTTTGTAGGCAATGTTTTTCTTTTTAAAGATTTTAGCAATTGATTCTGCAATAACTTTCCCATTATCCTTATAAAAT
>CAZBIT010000475.1:0-2362 GCA_964491835.1 uncultured bacterium | reverse complement strand
CTTTACTGGCGGGACATCCTGGATTCAAGCACCGAAAGGCGTTCATAGACCCGAAGGCGTTACCATCCATGAATTTGGACACGGTTATTGGTATGGGCTCGTCGGTAATAACGAATTTGAACATGCTTGGCTTGATGAAGGAATCAACACATTTTCAACCGCTGAAGTTTTAGACGTCGCTTATGGACCTGATTATCACTCTATTAATTTTTTTGGATTCCCTTATGTTTTTAGAGATGTGAAATATGAACAAAGATTTTCTAGACTCGATAACTATAGAAGACAAGCAAATAAAGATATTATGGAGCGAAATGCCTGGGAATACATAAGTGGCATAAGTTACGTTGCTAATGTTTATTCTAAAGCACAACTTATGCTGCAAACTCTAAAAAATTATCTTGGTAGAGATATTTTTAATAAAGTTATGATGGCTTACAGCCAGAGGTGGTGGTATAAACACCCCAAGCCGACTGACTTTTTTAACGTGGTTAACGAAATTTCAGGACAGGATTTAACCTGGTTATTCGACCAATTTGTCTATGGTTCCGATGTTCTCGATTACTCAATTGAGAGCATTTCTTGTGAACCAGAAGCAGATTCAATAGGTATTTTCACAAAACGTGGAATAGATGCTTTAAAAGAAGAAATGGAGAAAAAACTCAAAGAAAAAGAAAAAATTAAGCCAGATACTACAATTAAAGTAAAAGATGAAAAGGAAAAAATTTACATCAATGAAATTCTGGTGAGAAGATTAGGTGAAGCAAAAATGCCCGTTGAAGTTAAAATAAACTTTGATAATGGTGAATCCATTACGGAAGTTTGGGATGGTCAATATACTTGGAAAAAGTTTGTTTACAAAAAAAATACAAAAGTCGCTTCGGCAATTGTCGACCCTGAACACAAAAACGTTATTGAGATAAACTATACCAATAATAGTAAAATAATGAAAAAAGATTACACTGCGTCTTTCAAATGGACATCAAAATGGATGTTCTGGCTGCAACATCTTTTGGAAATATGTGCCTTTTTCAGTTAAATATCTTTTTCTAATTAATCTGGAAATAATATCACTTGAAATTTATATTGCATTAAAATATCATAATATCCAGATTATTTTATTTAAAAAAATCATAGGTGTTAAAAATGAAAGTTTTATTTGCTTTAAGAATGGGAATGGGAATTACACTTAGAAAATTCGGAATAGTCATATTACTCTTAATAATTAACGTTATTTTTGCTTTTGTTTTAAGTGTTCCGATGTTCTTCACCCTTCAACACTCTTTTGGAGATAGCATTGTTAGAGATAATATGCTTGATGGCTTTGATACGCTGTGGTATGGCGAATTTCAATATGAAATAAAAGGGGTTGCTTCTTCGTTTAATCCTTCCATTATCGGGATAGGTGCGTTTTTAAGCAATTTCACAAATATCGAAAGTGGTAAACTTTTTCAAAATTTGCTTTCTCCAATTTCCATATTAATGATACTATATTTGATTTTTGGAACTTTTCTCAACGGAGGAATTCTGGGAACGTTTAACCAACCAGAAAAAAAATTCTCTTTCATAAACTTTTTCAAGGACTGTAGTAAATATTTTTTCCGATTCCTTTTAATTATGATTTGTGCCGTAGCATGTTATGTCGTTTTATATAAATACTTCTTTCCTTGGCTTGGAAATATTTTCAATAAATGGGGCGAAAATGCAACAGTAGAAAAAATACCTTTCCTGTTCGATAGAATAAGAAATTTCATATCACTTGTTATTATATGTTTCATAGGAATAGTATTTGATTATACTAAAATAATTACCGTGGTTGAACAAAAAAGAAATATTATTATGTCATTTGTAAAATCGCTAATATTTATTTTCCTGTATATAACGAAATCATTTTCTCTTTACATCGTTCTTATGATAATCGGCATTGTCTTTATCATATTTTATGCGGTTAGCGAATCGCTATTCACACAAAATACCTTGCAAAATATTTGGATAGTGTTTGGAATTCAACAGACATACATTTTACTTAAACTATGGTTAAAATGCACGTTTTTCTCATCACAAATGACATTATACAAATGGATTACAATTGAATCTTCCAATAAGCAAGATGAAGAACACATTATTAAAAAAGGTTAAATTTTTCATATAATATGCCATAAATGCGAATATAAAAATTGATAAAAATGTTATGAAAAAAAGTAGACGGATGGAGAAAAAATTCAATATCTGGGCTAAAATCTCTTTGATTTTAATATTTTCAAATTCACTTATACTATCCGGTCAAGAATTAGGGGAAAAGAAAGCAACTCCTCAAAGACCATCATTTACTACTAACGCATTTACGACATACCCCGGAGCATTC
>CAZBIT010000474.1:0-2386 GCA_964491835.1 uncultured bacterium | reverse complement strand
TGGCAAGGGCTATTCATAAAAAATGCCCAAGGTCAAATAACCCCTTTGTTGCAATTAACTGTGGAGCAATGCCTGTAAATTTAATTGAGACTGAATTATTCGGTCATGAATCGGGAGCTTTTACGGGAGCCACTTCCAGAAAAAAAGGAAAATTTGAATTGGCTCACAGCGGTATTGTTTTCCTGGATGAAATAAGTGAATTAAGCAAGGAAGCTCAGGTTAAGCTCTTAAGAGTGCTCCAGTCTGGAGAGTTTACAAGATTAGGAGGAAATCAGACACTTTATACGGATATCATAATATTCGCTGCTACCAATCAAAACTTGGAAAAATTAGTACAGATGAATAAATTTAGAAAAGATTTATATTACAGAATAAAAGTATTTGAAATAGAAGTCCCCCCTTTAAGAAACAGAAAAGAAGACATTCCCCTTTTAGTAAATCACTTTATTAAAAAACATTCTAAATTAATGAATATCAAAGAAAAAGAAATCAGCAAAGAAGTCTCAATCAGGTTGCAAAATACATATGATTGGGAAGGAAATATAAGAGAATTAGAAAATAAAGTTATCAGTGCTTTAATTCTCTCACAAGGTGAACAGCTCGAATTTAATGACTTTTTCCCCCCTAAAAAAGATAAAATGGATTTTACTGATATAACACCGTACTTTATAAATCAAGTTTATTCCATTGGTTTCAACAGAGAAGAATTTGAAAACTTGAGAAAAAAAATCAAATCAGAGATATTAAAAACTTTTGATAGAATTTTTATTGAAAGGATATTAAAAAAGGTTGGTGGAAATGTTCAAAAAGCTGTTGACAGAACAGGTATAAATAGAACCTATTTTTATTTCTTATTAAAAAGATCCGATATGAAAATAGAAGATTTTTAAAATCAAAATTTGTCTTATTTAATTTTTTTGTCATATTTTATAAGACAAGAAAATAATTTATTATAAAACAATAATATACTGAGGGATACTTAAAAAATTTGTCTTATTTTTTAATACAAACAATAATAAATTAATTAGTTCTCCTTTTTAATATTAGTTTATATAAATAATTATAAATAAACCATTTATGAGAATATCATTCATAAATGGTTTTTTATTTTATAATGGCACAATAATTGTAAATATAAGAATATATAATAATAAAAAAGGGGGAAAGGATAGTAATATGAATGATAACATCTTGACTATTAAGGACACTGCAAAATATTTAAAAATGGGTACATCGACTATTTACAAATTGATATTAAGAGGAGACCTTCCAGCTATAAAAGTAGGGAGTAAGTGGAGAATAAGAAAGAACAGATTAGACCAATGGATTGAAGAAAAAGAAAATTACAATAGTAGACATGAATCCTTGGTTTTAAAATTATAAATTTTTTTAGGAGAAAAGAGTGATGATAAAATTAAAATTTAGTCGATTTTATCTTATTACAATTATATCAGTATTTTTGTCTTTATTATTTTTCTGTAACTATCATAATCCTTTAGATATACCTAAGGATACTATAAATAATTCTGCGAACGCCAAAGGTAGTTTGGCTAAACTGCCTACATCGGATTTGTATATTAGTTCTAGAACAGATTTGCAAATTATGTTTTTACGTCCTAACTACGATTGGAAAATGCATGATTTGACAGAAGGAGGGTCTATTATATTTCTATATTCTCCTAATAATCTTGTAAATTCTCCTGCAGAAGACTTGTTACCAAGGTTTACAATTGTTGAAATGACTCATAAAATAGACAACGGTAGAGTTGTAGAGGCACATTGGAGAGGGAAAAAATTAAAAGAGAAATATGGGGACAATAATGTGGAGATTTTAAAAATTGAAGACAGCAATATTAGTGGAATAGTCTGCACCCATTTTTCATACAAAGTGAATTATCCAGTAAGTGGTAAAATTGCGATATCTGATGAATACGGCTTTTATAATAATGGTTATTATTATATAATCCAATTTTCTAAATCCGTAAATGATGGTAATGATAATGAAATTAACGAAGCTTTCGATAAACTTTTAAATTCACTTGAAATAATAAAAACATTAATCAGTTAAACCTAAAAAAATTTGGTGATTGTAAAATGGCTGTTAGACCCAAATTCCCTTTTAATGGAAAAAGATTTATAGGAAATAGATTAACAAAAGAGGTCCACGATTGTTATATGGAAAGAATTGGGTTATGTAAAATTGATGAAATTGATAGTGACTATGTAATAATTTTCAAACCAGATACACTTGAACAAGCAAAAAAAGAAGGATATAAAAATTGTTCTTATTGTTTGGGTGTTTCTGTTAAAATATAATAAAAATATTTTATGAGTATAATTGTTAATAACATTTTATTTGAAGGTCCTTATTCTAATACAGATAAAT
>CAZBIT010000473.1:0-2387 GCA_964491835.1 uncultured bacterium | reverse complement strand
TTGAACCAAATAAACTCATAACGAATTCCATATGCTTCTCGACGGACATTTCCTCTCTTTTTATAGCATAATAATTTCTTTCTGGAATTCTATCTAAAACGTTTTTTAAAACAGTAATCAAATCAAAAATAGAATAATTTTCAGAAAGAGAATAAAAATCATCAGGTTTCAATTCTTGCTCATAAGAGAAACTTCTTGCAAATCTTTTTCTTTCTTCAAATTCAATATTTGAAAGTGTTTCGGATACTTCTTTGAACCTTTTATATTCTATGAGACTCCTTATGAGTTCATCTTTAAGTTCTTCCACTTCCTCACCTTCTTCACCTTCAACAGGAAGCATCATTCTCGCCTTGATTCTCATTAGAGTAGCAGCCATAAGTATAAACTCACCTGCAATTTCGAGGTCAAGCATCTCCATCAACTCTATATATTCAAGATATTGTTGCGTAATTTTCGCAATTTGAACAGAATATATATCTATCTCTTCCTTTTTTATAAGAAAAAGAAGAAGGTCAAGAGGACCTTCAAAAACTTGTAATTTAACTTGATATGACATTACAAACAATCAACCTAATTTCATAGCTTTATGAACATCATCCATTGTTTTTACAGCGATTTTTCTTGCTCTATTTTCACCATCTAAAATAATATCTTTTACATCATTAAGATGCTTCAAATAAAATTCTCTATTCTTTCTAAAGGACTCTAAAAATTCTATTAATTGTTTGGCGAAATTTTTTTTATGTTCAACGCATCCAAGAGTTCCTTTTCGGCAGGCATCCGCTATTTCTTTGCTGTCCTGAGGATGAAATTTTTTATGATAGATATAGACAACACAAATCTCCGGTCTTCCTGGGTCATTTTTTCTTATCTTTTTAGGGTCTGTCACAGCCGACATAACCTTTGTTTTAATTTTTTCTGGTTCTTCAGTAAGTAAAATCACATTCCCAATTGATTTACTCATCCTTTTCCCATCTAATCCCGGAAGTCGACTAAATTCAGTCAATTTCACTTCTGGAATTGGAAATACGTCTCCATATAAACTATTAAACTTTCTTGCAATTTCTCGAGTAAGTTCAACGTGCGGTTTTTGGTCTTCACCAACGGGAACAAGATTTGCCTTGTATATCAAAATGTCCGATGCTTGCAAAACAGGATAACCAAGATGACCATAACTTACTCTATCTTCAAGATGAAGTTCTTTTATTTGTTCCTTGACAGTCGGGTTCCTTTCCAATCTACTCACAGTAACAAGCATTGAAAATAAAAGATGGAGTTCTGAATGTTCTTTAATTTTTGACTGCACAAACATAGGGCTATTTTTCGAGTCTATTCCTGCACCTATCCAATCAATAACCATATCAAGAGTATCTTTTTCAATGTTTTTCACACTCTCACAATTTGTCGTTAGAACGTGCCAATCTGCGACAAGATGATAATTTTCATATTCACTTTGTAATTTCACCCAATTTTCCAAAGCACCTGCAAAATTGCCAAGATGTAATCGCCCAGTAGGTCTCATCCCACTTAAAATTCTGCCAATTTTCTTTTTACTCACTACCTTTCAAAATCCTTATATCTAAATTCACCAATCAAAAAATTTATATTTCAATTCATAAAAAGATAAGGTTCCCACTTTTTATTTCTAACACCTATAAAATCTCTAATAAAAGTAAGCTGGTTCGGTTTTCTTGGTTTTCTTAAAAGTTTCATATGAGATTGCTCTAAAGTTCTGTTTCCCTTTTTACTATTACAACTCACACAGGCACAAACTAAATTTTCCCAAGAATCGTCTCCACCCAAATGTTTTGGAATCAAGTGGTCCACAGTCAGTGGCATATCTTTTCTTCCGCAATATTGACAAATATGCCCATCTCTTTTTATAATATTTTTCCTTGTAAGAACAATTCGTTTTGCGGGAACTCTAACATACATTAATATTCTAACTACCAAAGGTAAAGGAATAGAAAAACTTACAGACCGAACTACTCCACTATCCTTTTCAATAATTTCTGCCTTACCGAGACAAATTAATATTATTGCCCTTTTCATATCACAAACACTCATCGGCTCATAATTTTGATTCAATACCAAAACCTGCCCATGTAAATTAGAATTTACCATATAATTTTCAAATTATTTATATTATTGAATCATAAAATTTAAAATTTCAAACTATTATTTATTTTAATTACATAACTGATTTACATTCAATAAAGGTTTTTTTTAAATAACCATCATAATATATGTCACTTTTGTCCAAACTTGAAATCCTCACAAATCCTTTTGAGTGGATAAATCTTTTATTCCCTATATATATACCCACATGGGACACCTTTTCTCTGCCAAAAAATAAAAGGTCTGCTTTTTTCATATCACTCGAACTT
>CAZBIT010000472.1:0-2388 GCA_964491835.1 uncultured bacterium | reverse complement strand
ATTTTAAAGAACTTTTTACAGTTATATAATTACCTGAAAATTAAAATATAATAATTAATATTGTGATAATTAAGAAATTATAGGAATAATATTGGTGATGATGTAAAGAAAACTCTATGCTTGTCCCTACATAACAAATTTAAATATTATTTTTTTGTATCGTAATTTTAGGATAATTAACAAAATATTTCGTATTCAGCTGGAACTCTTATTCCAATTTCTTTTAGTTTTCCGACATTTTTTTTGAAAATTTGATTAGGTTCACCATCCATTACAATTCCACCCTTATCCATTATGATTAATCTTTGAGAAACAAGTGCTTCATTGGGAAATTGAGTAACAAGTATTATTGTAAATCCATCATTTTTTTTTAATATAAATTCATCCTTTAAAAGGTTGATTAAGTTACTTCTACTTTGAGGGTCAAGATAAGAAGTTGCTTCGTCTAATATAAGATAGTTTGGATCCATTGCTAAAATTGTAGCAAGCGCTACTTTTTGTTTTTCACCTCCAGATAGTGTTTCTGGTGAGTTTTTCAGAAACTTTGTCAGGTTAAATTTATTTCCAATTTCATCGATTCGCCTTATTATTTCATCCTTTTCTATGCCTAAATTTTCAAGACCAAAAGCAATCTCTCTCTCGACACTCGTAGATATAAATTGATTATCGGGATTTTGAAATACTATACCAATATTATTTCTCATTTTTCTTAATAATTGTTCATCATTTATATTAATATCATCAATGCAAATTCTTCCGGAAACAGGTTTTAATATCCCCTTCATACACAGAACAAGTGTACTTTTACCAGAGCCATTGGAACCCATTATGGAAACAAACTCACCGTTTCCTATTTTCAAATTGATTCCTTTGAGGGCAGAATAATGATTTTTTAAATCACTATTGTATGAAAAATATAAATCTTTTATCTCTATCAATTTTCAATATTTCCTGTAAACTTTTTTATTTTAAAATGATGATTTAATAATGATATTGTAAACTTCTGCTAATGAAATGTTGTTTTTTTCTGCAATACTGACGCATTCTTTATACTCAGGAACAATTTTTTCTTTACCATCCAAATAGACCTTTTTTGCCTTTACTTTTCCAAATGGCGTATCTATTTCAACAATTTCTCTTTTTAATTTCAACCTTTTTATTTCCGAAATTCTTAATCCAATGGTTGTAGTTTCATTAAAAATAATTTCAGCGATTTTATGAAGGTTCGTTTTTTCACAAAGAACAGAAATTGTATTACCCGGTCTACCTCTTTTCATAATAATTGGCGTAATATATACGTCTAATGCATCATTTTTAATGAGCTTCTCAATGACAAAAGGATAAATTTCTGGATTAATATCGTCTATGTTAGATTCAATAACAAGGATTTCATCATATTGAAATCTTTGTTCAGTTTTTCCAATAATAATTCTCGTCAGATTTGGAATTTCTTCAATTTCTTTTGAACCTGCACCATACCCACACTTTTGTATGATAAAATTTAAAGCATCGGATACACCTTCAGAAATGGTGGTTAAAACTGCGGCACCCGTTGGAGTAGTGAGTTCCGTTTGAATGTTTGTTTTTATAACAGGATAATGTTTGACTAATTCCACAGTCGCAGGAGCTGGAATAGGTATAACTCCATGAGATGATTTTATAAAGCCAGTTCCAAGTTTTAAAGGGGAAGAAAAAACCCTTTCTATGTTAAAATATTCAATACAAATCGTCGAACCGACAATATCGACTATTGAATCAATTGCTCCTATTTCGTGAAAATGGACTTTATCGATTGGCTGATTATGAACCTTACTTTCTGCTTCTGCAAGGCGATAAAATATCTTTTTTGAGGTCTCTTTAATTTTTAGATTTAGAGCGGATTTATCAATAATTTCTGCTATATTGTAGTAATTTCTATGATATTTCTTTTCTTGGTCCACTATCACTTTGAATTGGGAAGCGGAAATTCCGTTCAGCATTATCTTTTTAACATCAATAGAAAAATTGCCGATTTCCAATTTTTCCAACTCTTTGGCTAAATAATTTATATCAATACCCAAATCAACGAATGCGCCTAAAATCATATCCCCACTTATTCCAGAAATGCAATCAAAATATGCTATGTTCATTTTCTTTATTAAATTAAATTTGACAATATGAAATTTGGAGAGAAAACTTAAACAAAACTCCTTGACATTCAAGGAGTTTTGAAGAATGCAAATAACATTTTTAACAAAATTTCTAAATTGATTTAATACTTTTCCAGAGATTATTCTGAGCTTTCCCAATCAATTCTTCTGCAGTAATTCCTTCAATGGGAAAAGTTGCATAACCATGGTCGAGTATGAATCCAGAATTTTCTGGTATTATTTCTCTTTCAATCTCTTT
>CAZBIT010000471.1:0-2419 GCA_964491835.1 uncultured bacterium | reverse complement strand
CACGGGAATGACAAACTATTGTTATTTACCATATATTCAAAAAATTTAAAATTTTTCCCCTTTTTCAGCAGACTCTTTTAAAAAAAATTTTATTTATTTACACCTGATTAATGTATAAAATAATATTAAGATTTTTACTTTTTGGAATACGTTACATTCTTCCCAAAACTTAATTCGCCATTATCAATTCTTATATTAAAACCACAATTGGGGTTTGTGCAAACCCATGCTTTATATTGAATTGGAGCCCCATCCCTGCCATAATCAGAAAGAGGAACTAAAACTCCAGTTGCACACTTTTGGCATTCAGGAAATACATTTTCCATATTAATACCTCCACCTCCCTCCTTTTTTGCAATCAATTTTAAATTTTTATCCATTAAACTTAAATATAATATAAATTTGACATTAAATCAATCTTTTTAACCAATTCCATACCCATCGTTTAAATGGCAGGATACTATGTGATTATTGGAGATTTTCTTCAATTGAGGAGTGTTTTCTCTACATACATTCATAATATATTTACACCTTGGATGAAAATGACATCCAGATGGCATATTTATCGGGTCAGGAAGATTACCTTTTAAATAGATTTTATTAAATATTTTTTCTTGATAAATATTTGGAATGACAGATAAAAGTGCTTCTGTGTAAGGATGGGCAGGATGTTTAAATAACTCATCACAATTTGCAACTTCTACTAATCTCCCCAAATACATAACCGCAACGTTATCACTTATCTGTCTAATTACGCTTAAATTATGAGAGACAAAAAGAAAAGTGAGATTAAATTTTTCTTTTAAATCTTTAATTAGATTAATGATTTGTGCCTGAATGGATACGTCAAGAGCAGAAACGGGCTCGTCAGCAACAATAAACTCTGGTTCCAAAGAAATCGCCCTCGCGATTGCTATTCTCTGGCGCTGACCACCCGAAAATTCAAAAGGATATTTTTCCGTATCATATTGAGAAATACCCACGCTTTCAAGAACCTTTTTTGTCCTATCTTTCAAATCTTTTCTTGATGCAATTTTATAAAACTTCAATATCTCTGCGAACATAGAGCCAATTCTAACACGGGGATTGAGTGAATTATAGGGGTCTTGAAAAATTACCTGCATCTTCTTTCTAAAAGCCCTGAGTCCGTCACCTTTTAAATCAAATATATTCTCTCCTTTAAATAATATTTTACCATCGGTTTTATCAATAAGTTTTAATATTAACATTCCGGTGGTTGTTTTTCCACACCCGGATTCACCTACAAGCCCAAGCGTCTCTCCTTTATTAATAGAAAAACTAATCCCATCAACTGCTTTAACATATCCATTAGTTTTGTCAAAAAAACCTTTCCTAATCGGGTAATACTTTTTCAGGTCTATTACATTTAATATTTTATCTTCGAGCATATATTTTTTGTATTTTTCAAAAACATTTCTAAAAATATTATTATTCCCATTCAATTGTGCTTGGGGGCTTGGAACTTATATCATAAACAACTCTATTGACTCCTTTTACTTCATTTATAATTCGATTAGAAATCTTTTGAAGTATATCGTAAGGCATTTTAAACCAATCAGCGGTCATACCGTCTAAACTTGTAACTGCTCTTAATACTGTAACATTGTCATACGTTCTGCTATCTCCCATAACACCTACGCTCTTCACGGGAAGCAGAACAGCGAATGCCTGCCATATTTCATCATATAACCCCGCATTCTTAATTTCATCAATGTAAATCTGGTCAACTTCTCTTAAAACATTCAATTTATTTTCGGTTACTTCTCCAAGAATGCGAACAGCAAGTCCCGGTCCAGGAAATGGGTGTCTTTTTAATATTTCAGAAGGGATTCCAATCTCCTTACCAACCCTTCTTACTTCATCTTTAAAAAGTTCTTTTAATGGTTCTATTAATTTTAAATTCATTTTTTCAGGAAGCCCCCCCACGTTATGATGGGTTTTTATTGTGGATGAAGGACCTTTGAATGATTGACTTTCTATTAAATCAGGATATAACGTTCCTTGAGCAAGATAATCGATTCTGCCCAACTTTTTCGCTTCTTCTTCAAAAATTTCTATGAAAGTATTACCTATTATTTTTCTTTTTTCCTCTGGGTCGGTAACTCCTTTCAAGTTCTTTAGAAATTTATTCTTTTCATCAACTACCCTAAGGTCGATTCGGAAATTTGAAGTGAATGTATTTACAACTTGTTCCTTTTCATTTTTCCTTAAAAGACCATTGTCAACAAATATACAAGTGAAATTTTTACCAATTGCTCTATACAATAGTATAGAAGTAACAGATGAATCAACGCCACCGCTGAGTGCACAAATAACCTTACCATTTCCGACGTTTTCTTTGATTTTTTTTATCATTTCATCAACAAAAGATTTAGGTGTCCAATCACCTTTACATTGA